>JAHJRU010000059.1 GCA_018830745.1 Chloroflexota bacterium | reverse complement strand
AGGACTATAAAAAGGTGTTAATCCTGGGCTGTGGCACCTGTGTCAGCGTTTGCATGGCTGGTGGTGAAAAAGAGGTGGAACTGCTGGCTTCACAGCTAAGGATGGCTAGTCATATGGATAATACCGGTGCTGAGTTTGGAGAGGATACCATTCAGCGCCAGTGTGACCGGGAGTACATCGAGCCCATCGTAGACAAGGCCAATGAATACGATGCCATTCTATCTATGGGCTGCGGCGCCGGAGTGCAACTGGTAGCCAGTATGCTTGAGCCCAAGCCGATAATTCCGGCATTGAACACCCGCTTCATTGGCATAGCGGAAGACGAGGGCAGCTGGTCGGAGCGATGCCGTGCTTGTGGGAACTGCCTGCTTGACCAGTACGGGGGTATCTGCCCTATTACCATATGCGCCAAAGGACTGACCAGTGGCCCCTGCGGCGGCAGCACACTGGACAAGTGCGAGGCCGGCGGCGATAAAGACTGCGCCTGGGCATTGATATACAAGCGCCTCAAGCAACAGGGCAAGCTGGACAATATCCGGCAGATGGCGCCACTCAAGGACTTCAGCCGGCAAGCCCATCCCGCACGTCAGGTCAGCGAAGCCAATCTCGCCCCCAGAACATAATCGACTGGAAGCCAGCCCTTCTCCCGCCTTACGAGCTTCCCATGCACGCTGCTTCCCTGATGTTTGAAATGAAAGAGCCGACCTATGCTGCCGAGTCTACATCTACTCGCGCAATTTAAGCCAACAACGCCAACTCACGGCAAAAGGGCCAACCCGGCTGATAAATACTCCAAAACCTTAAATTTGCGACTGGCACAGGTTTAGGGTAAACTTAACAGAGTCCATCTCAGCCACAGGGAGGATTACCAGCAAAGTGCCAGAGAAAGTATCTTCATACCGCTGGGTGATACTGTCCATTACCTGGATGTCCTTCCTGACAGTTTTCCTGGTTAGGCTGGGAATAGGCCCTTTAGGCCCCTTCCTTAAAGAATCACTGCAAATCTCCCATACACAGGTTACTGCTCTGTCAAGCGCTATCGGTATCACTTACCTGCCGGCTCTGATAGTCGCCGGCTGGCTGGTAGACCGCCTTGGAATAAGACGGGTACTCACCTTCGGGACCTTCTTTATCGGTCTTTGCACCGTGCTATTATTCTTTGCCTCATCATACCAGGACATGCTCATCATCCTGGTGCTGTCCGGAGTAGGGTCTGGCTGTGTTTTCCCCTCGACAACCAAGGCCATAATCCTGTGGTTCTCCTCCAAAGAAAGGGCTACCGCCATGAGCATAAACCAGACTGCCGTTAATGCCGGCGGAATGTTCGGCGGTATCCTGCTGCCACCCATTGCTGTCACTCTAGGCTGGAAATACGGCTGGCTCTTTATGGGGCTGGGCACGCTGGTGATTTCCCTCACCTGCGCCATCCTTTACCGTAATCCGCCCCAGGAAGAAATCCCGGGGGAAGCTGACAATGTGCCCGGCAGGGCTCCCAAGCGCTCAGCTACCGCCCTGATGTCCGAACTATTAAGTTCAAGAGACATCTGGATGCTTTTCCTGGCTGGCTTTTTTATGAATATCGTCGAATGGGGCTTGATGGTTAACCTGGCTCTTTACCTCTGGGAAGCCCTGTTCTTTACCGAAATAATAGCCGGCCGCCTGCTGTCTTTGACCGAATTTGCCGGTTTACTGGGAAAGCCCGCCACTGGGTTAATCAGTGACCGGCTACTGGGTGGCCGTCGAAAAATAGTATTTATGCTGATGGCCGGCGCAGCGAGCGTTATTGCCCTGGTTATCGGCTTATCCGGCGATAACCTGCAATGGCTTCTCTATCCTACTCTCTTCCTTTTCGGGATGGCAGCTATTGGCTGGGGTGGACTATATACGGCGCTGGCTGGTGAGATGGCCGGGAAAGAAAGGGCGGGAACTATTGCTGGAATCAGTGCTTTCACCCTGGTCCTCGGAGCCTTTGTCGGACCGCCTATCTTTGGTTTCATCGTCGATACCAGCGGTTCTTATCAGGCAGCCTGGCTGGCTATGGCTCTGTCCGGTGCCATCTCTATGGGTCTTATGTCCCTGGTGCGGGAACATAGAAAAAGGATTTAAACTACCCGGGATTAGCAGAGTAAATATTAACAAGAAGCGCAATATACCCAGGGTTGCGCGGAAACGAATTGCGGAGGTTAATGCCGTGGTCATAGGTGACATAGTAATTGCCAATGCTCGTTTATTCCCAGGCAAAATAGGCATCGTAGATGAGCATGACAGCTTGACCTGGAAAGAGATAAACGACAGAACCAACCGCCTGGCCAACGCCCTGCTGGGCCGGGGACTAAAGAAGGGTGACAGGATAGCTTTAATCAGCGGCAACTCCCACCAGTTTGCCGAGTTTCTCTTCGCCGCCGCCAAGACCGGTTTAATCAGCGTTTGCCTTAACACGCGGTTCACCGCTGATAAAATGGCCTACATGATAGATGATTGCCAGCCCAGGGTCTTTTTTGCCCAGGATAAATATACCGCGCTGGCTAAAGAAATCGCCCCGGAACTGGCGCAACAGAATAATCTCATTGTCATGGGAGAAGGCGGCAATTATGAATCCTTGCTAGCCTCTTATCCTCCTGACCCACCCTCCGGTGAGGTTAACGAACAGGACACGTTGCTGATTCAATACACCACCGGAAGCACCGGCAAGCCCAAGGGAATAGAACTGACCCATAAGAACTGGATTAATAATTGCATCGTCCGCTTTCTGGTCACCCGCCTGGCAGAAGACGATGTCTATATGATTCCCGCAGCGCTCTATGCCGCCGGCAACCTGGCCCACTTCCTGTCGGCCTGCTTTGCCGGAGTAAAAGTGGTAATACCCGTCTTTAGTGGACAGAGCTTTGCCGAGATGATAGAAAGAGAAAAGGTAACACGCACCTATGTTAACGCGACCATCTACAGAATTATACGTGATTACCTGGAAGCCAGTGACCGGCAGTATGACCTGAGCAGTCTGCGCCGGTTAGGTATCGGTGGCGGCCAGCCCTGCTCCGGTGAGCAGCTGAAGGAGATTCTGGACTATTTCCACATCCCATATTCCAATTCCAGCAAGGCATATGGTATGGCGGAGGTCTGCTCCCCGGCGTCCTTTTT
>JAHJRU010000058.1 GCA_018830745.1 Chloroflexota bacterium | reverse complement strand
CCTCGTTGATGCGCTTGCCTTTCTCCATCTTTCGGGCCAGGGCTTTTTCTTCCTCTGCCGTAAGGAGCGGTACCCGGCCAATTTCATGGAGGTACATCCGCACCGGGTCATCTACAATCTCTTGCTCTTCCAGTTGCTCCACGGCTAGGTCCGGAATGATATCAACGGGTTTTTCGTCTTCGGCTGCCAGCACTTCTTCCGGCGGAGCTTCCTCCTCGGGGTGATCTTCATCGGTAAAGGCTGAGTGGTCGGCCTTATTATTCAAAACTATTTCTTCCTCCCTTGACTCCTGCTCTTATCTGACTCTTTTGTGACAGAACGTTTCTCAACTGGATACTGGTTTCTATACCTTGCTCCTCAAGTTTAGCCAGTTCGGCGGCCGAACCTCCGGATTGTGCCTCCAGGGACAGCATTTCCGTTCTTTTTGACTCCAGACGACGAAGGTGTTGCTCCAGTAACCGCAGTGTGCACTCACCCCAGCGCTGGTCTACTTTGGTGGCTGGGAGGCTCTTGTTCACCAGCGACTCAAAGTGCCCATGAATAGCATCATCTAGCTCTTCCTTAAGCGATGACCAGTCCTCAGCCCGCTGGCAGGCGGCGAAGATTTCGCGGTTCTGGCTGCTCTCAAAGTATTCCGCAGAAAGGTTTTTTGAGTCAGCCTTAAGCTCCGGGTGCTGGAGGAGCAGAGCCAGGCAATATTCCTCAACCGGGTTGGACAGGATGGGGCGCAAAGCGCGTTCCATAGCCCGTGGCCTGGGCTCTTTGGCCCGGCGGTCGGTTTTCATTCTACTGAGAGCTGTTTCTAACTTTTGATAGCTAGTGCCAGTTAGGTCGGCTAATTTATGCAAATAATGGTCTTGCCGTGTGCCATCCTTTATCCCATCAACAATTCGTAGAAGCTCGTGTGCAGCCTGATACTTATCGTCTGCTGTTGAAAGGTCAAGCTTAGCCGTGACAGAATTGAAAGTATAATCGATTACCGGTATAGCCTGCGCTACCAGCTGCTGCCAGAGCTCCGGTTCTTCCTTAATTACTTCATCGGGATCCTTGCCCTCGGGCAGAAGGATGATTTTTACCTCCGTGCCCAGGGTGTTTTCATAGCCCACACCACGGAGCATGGCTTCCTCCCCGGCGGCATCGGCATCAAGGGCGAAGGCAATATGCCGTGACAGTTTCCTGATTATATCTATCTGCTTTTCGGTGACGGAAGTGCCCATTGAAGCTATCACGTTGGGGAAGCCGTTCTGGTGGGCGGTAATGGCGTCCATATACCCCTCAACGATTATGGCTTGCTCCTGCTCTCTAATGGCTTTGCGAGCTATGTTTATACCGTATAACGTACCGCTTTTATCAAAGATGGGGGTCTGTGGCGAGTTAATATATTTGGGCAGGGAGTCATCCAGCACCCTGGCTCCGAAGCCGGTAACGCGTTCCCGGGAGTCAAGTATGGGGAACATCAGGTGGTTGTGAAACCGGTCACGGGTTTTACCGCCTTCAACCGCGACTATTAGCCCGCCGGCTATCAATTCTTTCTCGGTGTAGCCCTGCTCCGCCAGGTGTTGCTTTAAAGCCTCCCGGCTATTGAGGCTGAAACCGAGCTGAAAGCTACTGATGGTAGGCGGTGATACACCCCGGCGTTCCAGGTATTGTTGCGCCTTCTTAGCTGCCGGCGAGTTCAGCAGGAGATTATGGAAATATCGGGCGGCGGCTTGGTTTGCCTGGTACAGTCTGTCTTTACCTTTCGCTTCTTGCTCTGACCCGGCGCTGATGGTAACGCCGGCGCGGTCGGCCAGTAGGCGTAGCGCTTCACCAAAGTCAAGGTTTTCCTTCCTCATAATGAAAGAGAAGGCATCGCCGCCGGTATTGCAGGCACCAAAGCAGTGCCAGCTCTGCTGGTCCGGGTAGACAAAAAAGGAAGGGCGCTTTTCACTGTGGAAGGGGCACAGGCCTCTGAAGGTGCGTCCCGACTTGGTTAACGGAGTATACCGGCCAATCAGCTCAACAATGTCGATCTTCTGCTTGACTTCGTCTACGACACTCATCTTGTAAAGTGATACCTCTCCCCGGGAACAATGTAGCGGGAATATATATAGTATAATACTCTTTGCTTTGTATTGCTACCGGTGGCTTGCTTAGGTCTGTTTCGCCAATTCCTCGGCTAACCTGAGGGCAAACTGGTCGGTCATGCCGGCGATATAGTCCACTACCCTCCGTGCCGTATCTTCGCCGTGGGCGCGATATTCCGGGGGCAGTTTACTTTCATGTTCGAGGAAGTAGCGGTATAGCTGGCGCACTGCCTCTCTTGCCCTCTCTGTTTCATCCTCGGCGGCGTTCACATCATACACCTGCCGGTAGAGAAAGTCACGCAGGGTATTAGTGGCTTCGAGGACTGGCGGGCTCATGCTGATAACCGGACTGGTGGTATCATCCCCTCCCCTGGCTGACCAGGAGTATTCGATAATATCACAGACCATGGTGTTAATGCGCTCCCGGTGGGAATTGCCCAGCACGGTGATGGCGGGGAGAGGGAGGGCACCCTCGGTGATGATGCCGGCTCTTATGGCGTCGTCGATATCATGGTTGATGTAAGCGACAGCGTCGGCAATCTTGCCTACCTGTCCTTCAAGGGTACTGGCTTTGCCGGAGCTTTCTCCCAGTATGTCGGCTCTGGCTTTGGAGTGATTCAGGATGCCGTCCCTTACCTCACCGGTAAGGTTTAACCCCTGCCCATCATTCTCCAGGAAGTCAACAACCCTCAGGCTTTGCTCGTTATGTCTGAATCCCGGGGGATAGAGTTCATCCAGGACATCCTCACCCACATGGCCGAAAGGGGTATGTCCCAGGTCGTGGCCCAGGGCAATGGCTTCTGTCAGGTCCTCGTTGAGGTTGAGGGCTCGACTTATGGTGCGGGCTATCTGAGATACCTCCAGGGTGTGGGTGAGACGGGTTGCATAATGGTCTCCCGGAGGGGCGATGAAAACCTGGGTTTTATGCTTCAGCCTTCGGAAAGCTTTGCTGTGGATGATGCGGTCGCGGTCACGCTGAAAGACGGTACGTATCGGGCACGATGGTTCATCCTTAGTCCTGCCCTGTGACCACCGGCTTTTAGCGGCAAAGGGGGAGAGGGCTTCCTCTTTTTGTTCCGTTGCCTGGCGAATGTTAAGCCGGCTGACCATCAATGCCCAGCCTCTTCTCTGCCGCGGCAATTATCTTTCTGGTAGTGCCAATCATATCGGGGCTCACAGAGACTGACGTAATTCCCCACTGTACCAGTTTTTCAGTGAGGTCAGGGTACTCCGAAGGCGCCTGGCCGCAGATAGAGGACGTGACCCCCATGCTCTTGGCTACGGTAATAGCTTTTTCAAGGGCGATAAGCACGGCTTCATTCCGCTCATCAAATTCCTTGGCCAGTTTACTGCTGTCCCGGTCAACTCCCAAGATTAGCTGTGTGAGGTCATTGGAGCCGATGGATATGCCATCGATGCCGACTTCGAGGAATTTTTCCAGCAGGAAAATGTTGGATGGAACTTCGACCATCATCCATAGCTTAAAGTCATCGGAGCGTATTAATCCTTCCGCTTCCATAAACTTCTTAACATCAGCCAGCCCGGGTACTGTCCGCACGAAGGGAATCATAACCCATAGATTTTTATATTCCTGCCTTACCTTTTTGATAGCGGCTATCTCCAGCTTGAACTCGTCCGGCTCCCGCAGGTAACGGATGGCACCTCGGTATCCCAGCATGGG
>JAHJRU010000057.1 GCA_018830745.1 Chloroflexota bacterium | reverse complement strand
TTTCCTGTTTGCCCCACCTGGAGGCTTGCCGGTACCCATTCTTCGTCACAGGCAACTCGTGTAGCTCCCACAGCGCCACCCAGGAGATGGGCCAGCTCCCGTATCATCCCAAAGTTCTCAGCACTGCCCATACCGCGGCCCCCGCTCACCACAACGTCAGCGTCCTCCAGACGCACTCCCTCGCCCTCCTCCTTCACGCGCTCTATGACCTTGACTTTGACCGCGGCGGGGTCAACTGCGCTGTCCAGAGTAATGACCTCACCCTGGCGAGAATTATCACGCTCGGCTGGTGTCATCACACCGATGCGTATGGTAGCCATTTGGGGGTGTGCCGTTTTTGATATGACCGTAGCATCAGCGTTGCCACCATAGACCGGCCGGGTACGGATTAGAAGCCCGGTTTCATGGTCTATGGCAAGTGCGGTACAGTCCATAGCCAGACCGGTCTTAAGGCGGCCAGCCAGTCTGGGGGCCAGGTCACGGCCGACATCGGTCTGCCCGAGAAGCAGGATGGAAGGGGATATCTGCTGGCAGAGATTGGCAGCGACATAAGTATATGCATCCGAATTGTAGCTGTCCAGGAGGGGGTCATCAGCCACGTAGGCCTTATCAACTCCCAAGACTATTGCCTCCTGTCCCAGACCAGCTATGCCGCTGCCCATTAAGAGAATGCTCAGATCTTCGCCAAGCTCGTCAGCGAGTTTGCGGCCAATTCCCAGGAGCTGTAGCGTGATTGGTGCCAGTTTCCCCTCGGTAGTCTCACCACAGAGCAATATGCCTTTATTATCCATCGAATGTCCTCCGATAACTCCATTCTCTCTTACAGTAATTTAAGCTCTTTAAGCTTTATAGCCATATTAGCGGCAGCTTCAGCCGTGGTTTCGCCGGCCATTATCTCACAATGCGCCTCCCGAACCGGGATAATGAAGGTGGTGATCTCGTTATAGGGACCATCAGGCTCCGCCTGCGAAAGGTCAGCTCCGATGTCCTGCCCCGTCCACACGGGTATATTCTTACGTGCGGCGGTGATAATACCCATTCCGCTGGAGAGACGGGGCAGACCTAGCTCGCTGCTAACCGTGACGACGCTGGGCATCGGCGCTTCCACTACTTCATAGCCGTCTTTCAGCACCCGCTCTACTCGCAGTTTTCCGTCCGTAACTTCGATGTCGCGGGCCAGTGTGATAACGGGAATGCCAAGAATTTCTGCCAGGATAGAGCCGACCTGGCCCTGGTCCCAGTCGGCAGCCTGCCGGCCGCACAGAATAAGGTCATATTGACCGATTTTTTGGATGGCTTTGGACAGCAAGAAGGCGGTGCCATAGCTGTCTGTATCTTCAAAGCTCACATCCTGCAAAACAAATCCATCATCACATCCCATAGATATAGCCTGCTTTACGACGTCTGTGACTTTTCCGGGACCCATACTCAGTACGGTAATCTGGGCACCGTGTTTATCTTTGAGTCGGCACGCTGCTTCGACAGCGCGCTCATCAAAGACGCTAATAACCGGGGACACCCCCGGAGGTGGTATGACCTGCTTTGCTTGGGGGTCAATCTTGAATTTATCTGGCGGTATGTCGGGGTCTGGCACCTGCTTAACGCAGACAATAATATTCATACTGGGTCTCCTTTACTGAGATTGTCTTATTGCATTTTCAACCAGCTCAGCCATGTCCATTGCCTTCAGGGATTCCTTTATCTGTTTACTTTCGATGGCTTCTTCCATCATCTGCAGGCAGTATGGACAGGCAGTCACGACGGTATCGGCACCGCTCTTCAGCACATCATTGATGCGGATTTCGCTTATTCTGGTGCCCGGTAGTTCTTCTATCCACAAATGGCCACCACCACCACCACAGCAGAAGCTCCTGCTATATGAGCGCTCCATTTCTCGCAGACTTAATCCGGGAATGCCTCGTAAAATTTTCCTTGGTGCTGAGTACTCGCTGTTGTATCTCCCTAGATAGCAGGGGTCATGATAGCAAAGCGCTGATGCCAACTGATTGGTAAGTTTCAGCCTACCCTGTTCCATCAAGTCAGCGATTAGCTGTGTGTAGTGCACTACCTTGAAATTGCCACCATACTGTGGATACTCGTTCTTGAAGGCATTATAGCAGTGAGGACAGGCAGTAACGATTTGAGTGATATTGTGACCTTTGAAGATTTCAATGTTCTGCTCTGCCATAATCTGAAACTGAAAATCATACCCAGCCCTTCGAGCTGGGTCACCGCAGCAATTCTCTGTTTCTCCCAGAACCCCAAAATTGACCCCGGCCGCTTGCAAGACCTTTACCAGAGAGATGGTAGCATTCACATTACGTTCCACGAGGGCGCCGGTGCAACCCACCCAGAATAGCATGTCAACAGTACCGGCTCCGTCTATTATTTTGAGGTCCAGACCACTCATCCAGTCGCCCCTTAGCCTGAGCGACTGGGCCCCTGCCCAGGGATGCCCCCTCGTTTGCATGTTTCTCAGCATAATCTGAGCACTCTCCGGCATCTTGCCTTGTACCAGAACTAAATTTCGTCTTAGGTCAATTATCTTGACGATGTGTTCCACGTAGACCGGGCACGCCTCCTGGCAAGCACCGCAGGTAGTACAGGCCCATATTTCGTTTTCGCTTATCATGTCACCTATTAGTCGCGGCGGCTCATTCTCACGATTGGACACCGGCTTGTGCGCCGTTTGTAGCCAGTGGCTCTTAATATCCTGTGTTAGCTTCCTCGGTGACAGAGGTTTTTCACTCAGCCATGCCGGACAGGCATCCTGGCAGCGACCACAATTAGTGCAGGCATCTACATCAAGGAGCTGTTTCCAGGTGAATTCCTTGGAGTCTCCGACACCAAAGGTCTCAGCGGTTTCAATCTGCAGTGGGGCGGGAGCACCTAATGGCCCCATGGTGCGGAAAAACACGTTTAATGGAGATATGATTATATGCTGAATTTTAGAGAAACGGAGGGCAAAATACACGACACCGCCAATCACCAGAATAGAGTGGAACCACCAGAGAAACCGGTGCCAGAATACAAGCGCCCCATCGCTCGTATTAGCTAAGATCTTGGCGAAGATCCAGCCACCCGGGGACCATACTGCCCAGTCCGGGTGGTCTACTAATTCGGTAGCGGCCTGCCGTAGCCCCTCGACTGCAAAGCCAGTGATTATTACTAACAGGGCCAGTGTGATAACAACCCCGTCGTCGAGGACTGTGTTTAATCTCTCAGGCTTCTGAATGTAACGGCGATAGCCGGCCATGATTATGCCTGTAAGAACCATGATGCCGGCAATATCAGAGAAAAGCGAGAACCAAAGGTAGATGCTGCCTGCGAGCTCGCGGTGGATTAAATGGGTCACAGCATCAACAGCGGTAGCAATAAGCAATATCAGACAACCCCAGAATATGAGAAGGTGCATTATGCCAGGGTATGGCTCACTAAGAAAGCGGCGGTGGATAAGCGCATCTATTATTGCAGTGCGTATGAACACCAATATCCGCTTCCCCATATTTTTGGAGCGGTCATCCTGCCTTCCCACCCGCCACAGTTTGTAGCGCCGGTAGATGCTGTAGGTCATGATGGCTAAGGCAATAACTGCCAGTATGTAAATGATATATTCGGGGGAGATATTCCAGAATATTTCTCGCGATGGCACAGTAGTCTTTCTCCTCTTTATCAGCGATTCAGCTCACCGGCTCCTTATTCCGGTGCAAGTATGCAGTCTCACACAGCTTGACTGCGGAAGCTTATACATGGCAAATACACTGTATCAAAATAGATGCAATTAGCAAAATTGCCAATTGCATCGCGTACCCAGTTGAATACCAGAAGACAAAGCTTCCGCGTGATTATTCTACACCAGTATTACTCTTTGCTTATAATATACTACGCACCAAAGGTCGTCAACATGTGTGTGGCGGGCGGATGTGGATGAAGATTGAGGCCAAAGCTCAATAGGTGATGCAGTTCTCCCCGTCACCTCTTATCAGTTGGCTGCCCCGGGGGACGTATTGGGAAACACTTTAGTCGTAGGGCAAGCGTAAAAGAGGGAAGTCCTCATTGCAGGTGGTACTAAAAATGGGGTCATCCCACCTTGATGAGCGATTATCAAGCGATTTCTGAATACCAGCGACCTCGTGTACCGGGTCTACTTCGTTCTTCATGGCCAGTAGTTCCCCACGCTCAGCGAGGAATTCTATTGTTTCCCGTATATCTCTTGGCACCCTTGATTTAATGTCTCTGATTATTATGCACTTCCAGTTGGCAGATTAAAATGTCCATCTCTCGAAAATCTACTCATAGTCTTTCCCTTGATATCTGCGTACTCTTCTCAGTGGCAGAGTGTAACTTATCCAACCACGTATCAAATGGATGGTTGGGTTAGGTATAAAACCTGGTAATATCCTACCACAGGTACAGGCACCCGGTTGTCAATTACAGCTGCTGCTCTGTCCTATGCGAGTTATTTGATAATAGTCCTACCGCGAGTGTCAATAGTCTCATAAAGCTGCAAGCCAGGATTCTTACACAGCTCATACCAAGCAAACCGTGAATCATTCTTGAGAACCCTAATTGGTCTTGGGGAAGAACGAATCGCCCAAAAATCGGATCCGAAGAGCGGGCAAAATCTCCCTGGGCGCTCCTCATAACAAAATGACGGTTTGTTCATCATCCACTAAAAAGGTGCGCTAAATTTGACGCCTGAGGATTAGGCATGACC
>JAHJRU010000056.1 GCA_018830745.1 Chloroflexota bacterium | reverse complement strand
GCCCCGGTATTGGTATCGAATTCCAGGGTATCGATGACGGCATCCGTAATCTGGCCGCTGGCGGCTATCTCCATCGTTTTCAGAAAGCCATCGTTGCCCTGTCCCTGATAGGCAATGGCGTAAACATTGCCGGAGACAGGCACTATATGTGGCGTGGCCCCGGTATCGGTATCGAACTCCAGGGTATCGATGACGGCATCCATAATCTGACCTATGGAGTCGGTTGCATTAGCCGTCACCGTAACCGTCGGTGCTACCCCATTAACTGCTTCGCTCAGTTGGTAAGTGGTATTATCTCCAGGTGAAGGCAACTGGCTAGCCAGGTCACCGTAGGTCAGACTCCAAATAGCGTGCTCAACCCCAGCATCACGGGCATACTGCCATTCTATTGTCTGGCCATACACTCGTGAGCCAATAAGGCTGCTATTGGCGTGACCCAGGAAAGGGGTAATGACCAGAGTGCCTATAGCCAGGGCAAGTAAGACCAGGGGTAAAGCTTGTCCCTTTTCGCTATTCATCGTTTCTACTCCCCGCTCGGCCGGAGGCTGACCTTATATGTTCCCTGCTGGCTCACATTATCTCTCCCTTCCGGGGACGAGTTTAAGCTCATAGTTACGGTGCGATTATCAACGGAAAAATTGGCGCTGGTAATATTCCATGCCAGTCTCAGCGGTGGGCCGCCAGCCCTGCGGCGAAACTGCTGGCCGGTCACTTCGTAGGTGATTGATGAGCCATCAGGGAAAGTTAATACCAGTTCATCACCGCCGGTGGCATTATCAGCCATCTGAGCATCACGGCTGACCCAGTAGGCTATATTTTGAAGCTCATGCAGGGCGGTCAGCCTGTCGTTGCCGTACTCGGACACATTGATAATCTGAAAGACAGTCGTTCCCAGCACACCGGCAATGACTCCGGTGATGGCTGTAGCTATGAGCAGTTCCACCAGGGCAAAGCCTCCTTGCCTTTTCATCGGTTCACCTTGTAGTTAGCCACGGTGAATATACCTTCGCCGTCACGGGAAATGGTTACGGTTATTTTTTGTATATTTACGTCAGCATCGGGTGTGGAGGAAACTCCAACAGAGATGCTGTAGCCTGACGGTGTGTCCACCAGAGAATAGCTAGTATCATAAGAAGAGATTTTTATTTCTTCCAGCTGGCTTACCGCCAGTCTCTGCGCCACGGTCTGCTCGTCGAGTTCATTCACCGCTAACGATCCGGTTGACAGGGCAGCGACGAAAGCTACCACGGCGGTGCCGGCAACAGCCACGGCGATTACCGCATCCACCAGGCCAAATCCCATTTCACCCCGGAGCACCTTAAGCCGGCTAAATCGGTCTCTTATAGTCCTTATCATCTCCCAATTCCTGTATCGATGCTTATTATATGGATTTAAGTATGGAGTATAGGGGCGCTATCATTGCCAGAGCGACATAAACAACTATCAGCCCGACGATTATCGTTAACACCGGCTCTATCAGTGATATAAGCGTCTGGATTCTCTGGTCGGCACTCTCTTCGTAGAGGTCGGCAACGGTGGCCAGGGTGGCATCGAGAGTGCCGGTATTTTCCCCCACCACCACCATCTCCACCATAAGAGGAGGGAACAGGGCAATTTCAGCCATTGGTTGGGATAAACCTTGTCCCTGAACCAGCTTCTCCTCGACGTTTTTTAATGCTTGGCGGATAACCCTATTCCCGATAGTCGGAGCCACAATATCCAATATCTGCGGGAGCTGCAGCCCCGCTCCCAACAGCATGGACGCCGTCCGGCATAAGTGAGCCATGTGGCGCTGTATATTGACTGTACCAATCACCGGCAGGCTCAGCAGAAGTCTGTCCATCGATATTTTCCCCGCCGGCAGCCGGGTGAAGACAACCATAAAAATAATCAGCGCTAGCGCTCCCCCCACAAGGTAGAGCTGGTAGTCGGTGAGAAAAGCCGCCATTGCGAGCACCATTCTGGTGGTTAGCGGTAGCTCAGCACCCAGCGAATTGAATAGTCCCACCAGTGGCGGCAGCGCCACGGTTGTAAGCAGGATAGACACCCCAAAAGCGAGAGCTAACACCAGGACTGGATAAGCCACGGCTCTACCTGTCTTTCTTCCTATGGCCATTCTTTTTTCCATGTGCGCCGCTATCTGTCTCAGTCCAATTTGAAGATTGCCTGTCTGTTCACTGGCTCTAATCATCTGGCAATATGTATTAGAGAATACCTGTGGGTACTTACTGGCAGCTTGCGAAAAAGACTGCCCATCCTGAAGCTCATCCATCAAGCCGGCGAGCACTTTTTTCAAGGCAGCTTTTGGAACCTGAACCTCAAGGAGCCGCAGGGCGATCAGGATGCTAATACCGGACTCCAGTAGCGTAGCCAGCTGGCGAGAGAAGTCAATTATATCCTGGGTCTTAACTCCATAAAAGCTGGGTATCAACTGTTCCAGGCTTACCGCAGGATTTATCTTTTTCAGGCTAATGACGAGTTCATACCCGGCTCGATATAAAGCTTGCTCTGCCAGGCTCTCAGAAGCAGCCTCAATCGTGCCGTCTGTCATTCTTTCGTCGCTGGTATAGGCCAGATACTTGTAAACCATGCCTGTCTCCGGGACACGTTTTAGTTACTTATCAGCCGATGGAAAAAACGCTGCGCCGCACTTCGCTTACTGTGGTAAGGCCCGCCTTCACTTTCAGCATGCCATCTTGCTTCATGGTCATCATCCCTTCTTTAATGGCTTGCCCCCTGATAGCCGCGGCGCTGGTATTACCGCGCAGCATCCCCCTGATTTCCTCACTCATAATTAACAGCTCGAAAAGTCCGGTGCGCCCTAAGTAGCCGGTATGGCTGCAAAGATTGCACCCCGCACCAATATTAAGAGCCGGTGGTGCTGGCTGTTTTATTTCCTCCTCAAAGGCCATCTGCTCCTCTACCGATGGCTGATGAGGCGTGCGGCAGTGAGGACAGACAAGACGGACCATGCGCTGGGCAACGATGCCAACCAGTGTAGATGATATGAGATATTGCTCGATGCCCAGGTCCATTAGACGGAAGAGCACACCCACGGCCTCATTAGCGTGAATCGAAGAAAATAGCAGGTGCCCGGTAAGAGCCGCCTGAATGGCCGCTGTGGCTGTATCCTGGTCTCGTATTTCACCTATCATAATGACATCGGGGTCGTGCCGCATAATGGACCGCAGCCCACCGACAAAGGTAATACCAGCCTTGGCGTTAACCTGGGTCTGGTTAATATCATCAAAACGGTACTCGATGGGCTCCTCAATGGTCATAATATTGTTCTCGTTTGGGTCAAGCTGGTTAATGGAAGCGTAAAGGGT
>JAHJRU010000055.1 GCA_018830745.1 Chloroflexota bacterium | reverse complement strand
TATCACTGATAAAGGTGGAAGCCATACCCACGGTGGCGTGGGGCAGGGCATACTCATTGGCATTGAAGGCAATGGCTAGACCTCCAGCCTGCTCTACGGCATGGAGCATGCGGAAATCCGTTATGCTATCGCCCACCACCACCCAGTTCGATAACGGCTGGGCATACTTATCGGCGAACCGGTTTAAGGCGGCTACCTTGCGCCGTCCGCCAACCGGCTTTATATCCTTTATTACTTTGCCCAGCCCGGTGGCGGGTAGTTCTTCCCAGTACAGGCGGTCGAGGCGTTGCTTGATGCGGTCATCGTCGGCTTCGGGTTCCATGGCGAGCATTTCACTTTCCACCTGCTCCAGCAGACGGGCATCTTCTTTACATAATGTTGTGTTTAGTTTATTTATAGGTAGTGAGGTGCAGGCTACGTTCTGGACGGGAATGCCTACCCTCTGGGTGATGCGATGGGCATATTGCTCGTAGCTGGTGCTGATGCAGAATACCGTCCATCCCCTCGACTTGAGCCAGGAAACAAGCTCCGCTGCCCCGCCGGTCAGGTTAGCCCGGTTGGCAAAGCTGATGATATGCTCTTCCCTGATGTTATGCAGCACCAGGAAGGGGACGATAAGCGCCAGGGTGTCTCCTGGCTCATAATCTTCCTTCTCCTCCAGCGTCAGCAGGTCGTCATAGCGGCTGATAACTTCGAAAATCTGGCCGCCATTGGGGATAAGTTTCATCAGTTCGAAGGCGTTATCCTGTGGCGATAGCGGGCCTTCAAGGTCGAAGCAGATAAGGTTATTAATCTACCCCACCTCCTTTTTGACTGCCTCGTTTATCTCATGGGTCAGGTCATAGCCGTTTATCGCTTTTCCCCCGGCATCAACTACTTTGCCGTCCATTATCTCGACTTTTCCCTCGCTGAACGCCTTCAGGGTAGCTATGATTAGCGGGAACTCCCTGGCCAGCCCGTGCTGGCGGACAAGCTTGAACAGGGGATTGTCCTCGCTGCGTCTTTCGGGAGAATCCGGGGATAGCTTTTCCAGTTCCCGCCAGTATCGCTCAAACGGTTCGCCTCTGATAGAGAAGGTGCAGAATGTAACCGGGGGTCCCTTGTCCAGCTCGGGGGTGACCAGGTGCATCATCACCCCGGTTTCTTGAGCCTGGCTATCCATCAGTTGCCAGATTACCTCCTGCCATGTGCCGGCCGGACCGTCGGGAGCCGCCGGGTGAAGATTAACCATGTGGTATCGCTGGCACATCTCTTGTCCCACAATGAGCATGTAACCAGCCAGCACACACAGGTCAGGGCGGAAGTCTGCCAGCTGCTTCATCACCTCACGGTCATAGTCAAGTCTCCAGGATGGTAGTTCTCTATCCTGACCAGCGCTCGTGTCCTGACTGGCTTTAAATTTTTGATATGAGTGGCAGATAAGAGGAATACCGTAATCTTCCACCTGTTTTATAAAGAGGTCGCTCTCGGGCGCTTCACCGGGTTCACGGGTACAGAAAACGAAGGCAATCTCAGCTTTTATTTCACCGCGCTGGATACTGTTCCAGGCGGCTTCCAGAAGGTCTCTGGCTGCCTTATCCCTGCCGGTAGAAAACCAGCCAAGTTGATACATAGTCCACCATACTATTTAAAGTGATTTCTCAACCTTTTTGACAGACCGTTGAATCGGTGGAGGGGATTAGACCGGTGTCCCATTATCTTGCCTTCGTTGAGGGACTGAAGGAATTCATCCCTGTTATCAAATTCGGCCATCTCTACGTAGGCGTTGCCGATTTCATAGAGAGAGTGAGCATCGCTGCCGGCACTCACGGGAATATCATGCTTGCGGGCGAAGTTTTTAGTCTGGGCTGAGTGGCGCTTGAGGACATCCCGGGAGTTAAAGGCTTCGACAAGGTCAACGTGGTCAACTATTTCAGCCAGTATCTTGCCACCCAGGGCAGACGGCCTGAGGTTATCATAGGGGTGCGGTATGCATACCAGGCCTCCCTGAGCCTTGATGGCGGCCAGCACCCTGGCTACCGATAAACCGCTGGGTACAGTTTCCTGGAGAAACATGCCCATAATCTCACCGTGCGGAGTCAGGATTTCCTCGGCCACAATCACCTTGAAGGGGGCCAGGCTCTGCATTTTCAGGGCGCCCTCAATGGTGCCATGGTCGGCTATGGCAACACAGTTTATCTTCTTTTCCAGGCAACGCTCTATAACCTGGTCTAAAGTCATATCGCAGTCCATGGAGTACTCCGTGTGAATATGCAGGTCGGCTTTCAGCAATTCGGCCTTTCTAGCTGGCTCTCTCAATATACGTGCCGCTACGGGTATCGACTTTAATAATGTCGCCGGTGTTGATGAACATCGGCACCTGGATGGTAATACCGGTCTCCATTACAGCTGGTTTGGTACCCGCAGAAGCCGTGTCTCCCTTGAAAGCCGGCCCGGTTTCGGCAACCTCCAGCTCGAGGGTTATCGGTAATTCCACTTCGATTATTTCATCCTTGTAGCTGGATACCTGGACGCTCATACCCTCTTTCAGGTAGTTTAGGACATTGCCCAGTTGTCCTGCGCCTATGGGTGTCTGCTCGTAGTTCTCCTCATCCATGAAGTGATAGAGGTCGCCGTCATTGTAGAGGTATTGCATGTTGCGGTAATCAAGACGTGCCCGGGGGAATTTTTCGCTGGCCTGGAAGGAACGATCAAAAGTATGTCCGGCGTTGATATCGCGCAGCTTAATTCTTATCTGGGCGCTGCCCCGTCCCATTTTAATGTGGTGGTAGTCGAGCACCTGGTACAGCTGTCCATCAAGCTCGATAATAATGCCTTTTCTCAGTTCGCCGCTGGTTATCATTTCAAATCCTCCTTGCCTGGGAGAGCACCCGGGCTTCGCCGTTTTCCATCAGAACCATATCCTCAATTCTCACCCCTCCCCATTCCGCAAGGTAAATGCCCGGTTCAACAGTAAATATCATACCATCAATCAGGGGTTCTGAGGAATCAGGGGCTACATGCGGCAGTTCATGGGCGGCCAGTCCTACACCGTGTCCCAGACCATGACCAAAAGCCTCGCCGTAGCCGGCATCTTCGACGTATTTCCTGGCAGCAGCATCAACTTCCTCTCCGGTGACGCCTTCCTTAATGGAAGAAATAGCCGCCTGCTGTGCCTTCAATACAATACCATATACCTCATTGAAACGGTCATCCCGCTTGCCCGGGCAAAGGGTCCGGCTGAGGTCACTGCAATAGCCGTCAATCCGGGCCCCCATGTCAATAACTATCGGCTCGCCGTGTCCGATAACGCGGGATGTCGGTCTGGCATGGGGCAGGGCGGCATTCGGGCCGGAAGCCACGATGATGTCAAAGGGTATGGTCTGGCTGCCTTTTTCGCGCAGGGTTTTCTCTATCTCCCAGGCCACCTCTTTTTCCGTCATGCCTGCCTGTATTCCAGCCTCGACATACTCATAGGCGGCGTCAGCCAATTCCGCCGCTTGCCTGATGAGATTGATTTCTTCGGGTTCTTTTATTGCCCGCAGGGACTCTACCAGCCCGTCCAGCGGAGACAACTTTACCTGGGATTTGGTTTTATCCAGGGCAGCATCCAGCTGCCGGTACGCGGCGCAGGTAGTATGTGCGGCTTCAAAACTCAGGCTGGTTAACCTCAACTCGGCGGCTAATCCGGGCAGCCAGTCAGCCACGTTACCGGCTATGCGGCGAATCTCGTAGTCGGGCGCCTGTGCTTTAGCCTGTTCGATGTAACGGAAGTCGGTAGCCAGGAGGGCTGTCTGCGGGGTAATCAGCAGATATCCGGCGGAGCCATCGAAGCCGGAAAGGTAAAATCTGTTCTCCGGTTGAGAAATTAAGATAGCTTCGCTTGCTTTGGCGGCTAATGCCTGGCGCAAATTTTGTAGCCGGTTAGCTATTCTCAAGCTCTCGCCCTCTTTCCTGTGCCATGGGATGGGCGGATAGGTATACCTTCCTGGCTTGACTCTTAGTCACGTGGGTATAAATCTGGGTGGAGGTGAGATTGGCGTGCCCCAGCAGCTCCTGCACCACCCTTAAATCCGCCCCGCCATCGAGCATGTGGGTGGCAAATGTATGGCGCAGCATGTGGGGATGTACCTTCTTGTCCAGCCCCGCTTTTTTGGTGCATTCGTCCAGTATCTTTTGCACCCTTCGTTCCAGGAGGCGTTCTCCGTAGCGGTTGAGGAACAGGGCATTGTTTCTCTTGTCGCCCAGGAGTTTGGGCCTAGCTTCATTGAGGTATTTGTTCAAAGCCTCGGTGGCGGGCCTGCCTATCAACACCATGCGCTCCTTGTTTCCCTTCCCCCAGACGCGGAGTTCCCTGGTGTTGCGGTAAACGTGCTCTATATCCAGGTTCACCAGTTCACTGACCCTGAGGCCGGCGGCATACAGCAACTCCATTAAAGTCAGGTCGCGCTGGCCCTGGGGCGTGGATAAATCGGGGGCTTGCAGCAGTTTTTCCACCTCCCCTATGGTAAGGAAGGACGGTAGCCGTCGGTCCAGCTTGGGTGTGGAGGCTGTTTCCAGCCGATTATGGGGCAGGAATCCTTCGCGTACCAGGTAGCGGTAAAGAGAACGAACCGCCGATAGCTTGCGGGCGATGCTGCCTTTGGCCACGCCCTGCTGCATCAGCCACGAGATATAATCACGCAGGATGGTTTTGTCTACGTCTTCCAGCGAGCCGATCTGCTTGAATCTGAGGAACTGGAAGAACCCCTTTTCTGGGCCTCTGGCGTAGTTGCCCAGCAGGTCATTGGCGTAGTTACGTATGGTATAAGGAGAAGCATTGCACTCCACCTCCAGGTGGCGAATGTAATTGTCAAATAGCCTCTGCAATAATCGTTAACCCCGGTGTTACCTTCCCTGGTTGGCATAGCGGGAGCTATTTCCAGCGGCAGGTGAAATCTACTAGCAGTATAAAGATATGGGCGGTACAGTGTCAAGGAGAATGCGTGACATCGAGCCTGGATAAAGCATCCATAGAGGCCAACTCAGCTTTTGGCGACGGCGCTTTCCGCGGGTGCGGTCTCTGGCTGTGGCTCTTCCAGCTTGCCTTTATAGTTGCACTTGGTGCATTTAGCCCATTTCGTTCTATACGCCGCGAGCAGTCCACCACACTGGGGGCAGGGCTCAGGTAGCGGCTTCGAATTGGTGGCAAACTGGCAGTTGGGGTAGTTGCTACAGCCATAGAAAGTGCGCTTCTTTCTATTTTTTCTCTCTATTAAGTCGCTGCCACACTCGGGGCACTTGGCGCCGGTCTTAATCTGGTATGATTTGGTGAATTTACACTCCGGGTAGCCGGTGCAGGCGACAAATTTACCGAACCGCCCGGTTTTAATGGCCATGGGCTTGCCACATTGGGGGCAGTTTTCCTCAATTAACTCATCGGGTAGCTTCACCTTGACCATGCTTTCGGCGGCTGCTGCCAGACTCTTCTCAAAGGGCTGGTAGAAATCCTGAATGGTATGCACCCAGTCCCGGTCTTCCTGGGCAATTTCATCCAGCTCCTCCTCCATGCGGGCCGTGAAGTGGATATTTATTATGGTAGGGAAGTGCTGGATGAGCAGGTCATTAACCACCATGCCCAAATCGGTGGGATGGAAACTGCCCTTTATTTTCTTAACGTATTCGCGTGCCTGAATGGTATATATAATAGGGGCATAGGTGCTGGGGCGACCGATGCCCTCTTGCTCCAGCATTTTGATCAGACTGGCTTCGGTAAAGCGGGGTGGTGGCTGGGTGAAATGCTGCTCCGGGAAAAGCCCCAGCAGCTCCAGCTTATCCCCCTTGGCTAACTGGGGGAGAAGGGAACCTTTCTTTTCTTCCTGGTCATCCTCGTCTTTCTCCTCGATGTAAAGGACAGTAAATCCGGCAAAGCGGTTGACCCAACTGGAGGCTCGCAGGAGGTAGTCGGTGCTGGCATAGGGGCACTTAGCTGCAATTTCAACCGTGGTATTATCAAATATCGCCGCAGCCATCTGACTGGCTACCATGCGCTGCCAGATGAGCTGGTAGAGACGGAACTGGTCCGCAGTGAGATGCGGCTTGATTAGTGACGGTTCCCGCCAGGTTTTGGTGGGGCGGATAGCTTCATGGGCTTCCTGCGCTCCCTTGACTACTCTGGTGAATGAGCGGGCGTGGGGTGGCAGGTATTCAGCACCGTATCTGGTGCTGATGAATTCTCTGGTTTCGGTTATGGCTGATTGGGCTACTCTCGTAGAGTCTGTGCGCATATAAGTAATAAGGCCAATATGCCCCTCATTGCCGATAGCCAGTCCCTCGTAGAGTTGCTGGGCAATACTCATGGTTTTTCCGGCAGTGAAGCGTAGTTTGCGCCAGGCTTCCTGCTGGAGAGTGCTGGTGATAAATGGCGGAGCCGGCTGGCGATTTACCTTCTTGGTGCCTACCTTGGCTACCCTGTACCTGGCTTCTTCCAGCTCGTCTTTTATCTCGTCAGCCTTTTCCTGGTTGGGGATGTCCAGTTTGGTGCCGTCAGCCAGGCCGACCAACATAGCCCGGAATGACTCTGCGCGAGATGCAGCCTGCTTGACCAGTTCGGCTTCAATGGTCCAGTATTCCTGCGCCACAAATTGCTGAATCTCCCTCTCCCGGTCGACGATTATCTTCACCGCCACCGATTGAACCCTGCCGGCGGAAAGCCCTCTCCTCACCTTGCGCCATAGTAAAGGGCTCAGCTTATAGCCGACCAGGCGGTCCAGAATACGCCGTGCCTGCTGGCTGTTTACCAGCTTCATATCTATGGAATGCGGATGTTTGAAGGCTTGTTTAATGGCATCGTCGGTTATTTCGTGGAAGACTACCCGTTTAAATGGTGTCTTACCGGTTTTAATTACTTCCTGGAGATGCCAGGAGATGGCTTCGCCCTCGCGGTCGGGGTCGGTTGCCAGATAGACCTCAGAGGCGGCTTTAGCGGCTTGCTTGAGTTCCTTTACTATTTTAAGCTTTCCCCTCGGTGTTACATACTTGGGGGCGAAGGCGTTTTCTACGTCTACACCGAGGCGGCTCTTGGGCAAATCCCTTACGTGGCCCACGGATGCCTTGAGATTATAGTCCTTGCCCAGTATCTTAGCCAGTGTCCTGGCTTTGGCGGGTGATTCCACTATGACTAACTTCTTCATGGCGTCAATCTACTTTCACGCGATATGCCTCTCTTACTTCCCGGGCGAGGGCGTAGTTCATCGTGCCCACCTGCTTGACCAGTCCCTTAAGTTCCATCATAGCCAGAGTGCTGCTGATGGTTGATATCGGCAGGGTGGTGGAGCGGCATATTTCATCTATGTGTATTGGCTCGGCGGCTAAGTGCTTTAGCAGTATAGTCTCGGTATCGGAAGCCGGTACCACTTCTTTAAATTCAATCTGGTGAGTCACGGCGGTCAGATTCAGCTCTTCGAGGATATCGGTGTAGTCCCGGACCAGTTTGGCTCCCTCCTGTATAAGGTGATTGGTTCCTCTGCTGGTGGGGGACAGTATGCTGCCGGGAACCGCCAGCACCTCCCGGTTCTGTTCCAGCGCCATATTGGCCGTTATCAGGGCTCCGCTGGTTTCTCCAGCTTCGGTAACCAGGACTCCCAGGCTCAGACCGCTTAAGATGCGGTTGCGCCGCGGGAAGTTTTCTGCCCTG
>JAHJRU010000054.1 GCA_018830745.1 Chloroflexota bacterium | reverse complement strand
GTTGCATTCTCATATGCCTCTTCATCCTTATAATAGCCATCAAAACAGTGGGCAGCATCAACCAGAATCTCACCATCATTGGAAATCCTTATATTCTTTCCGGCTCCCACTGGCCTACCTACCGATTCAAAGGCAATATCGTCGTCGCGATGAAGGGTGCCGATACCTATCTCAGTGATGCCATATATCTGCTTGATATTAATCCCCATTGCCCGGAAGAAGCGGAAGATGTCTGGGCCAAGAATAGCCCCCGCAGTATAAGCGAACTTCACGTTAGTCAGGCCGTGTTTATCCAGCAAGGGACGGAATAGCATTAAATAGGCTATGGCATAGAGCGACCGCCACAGCAGATCGGGCTTCTTTTTTTGCATATGCAGGTCAGCCATACGGTAACCCACCGGGGCAAACAGGTTGTAGGTCAACTTCTTTATCCAGCTGGAATCGTTAATCCTTACCTGCATGTCCGAATTCAGCCGCTCCCATAGACGGGACGCATATAGCAATATATTGGGAGCAATCTCTCTCAAGTCAGTCTGCACCGTCTCTAACGTCTCCGGGAAATTCATCGTGGTGCCCACCATCATCATGTTACAGTAGACGAATAATTGCTCCACAATCCAACCCGGCAGGGTAAAAGAAACGGTGTTATCACCCGTAACCAGGGGGTCCGCTGCCAGCATCTCGCCGGACCAGCGCAGCAAGCTCCGGTGACTAGCAATCGTTCCCTTGGGTAAGCCAGTAGTCCCCGACGTGTAGAGAATTACCGCGATGTCCTCTGGCTTGGTATTAGCCACCCTCTCCTCAAAAAGCCCGGCATGGTCTTTCTCATACTCCATACCCTGTTCCAGGAAAGCATTAAAGCTGGACAGGTATGGCTCGTTATAATTAGCCATTCCTTTGGGGTCCCAGTAAATTACCTTCTGTAGCAGGGGAAGTTCATCCTTTATCTTGATTACCTTGTCCACCTGCTCCTGGTCACGGGCAACGATGAATTTGGAATCGGAATGCCACGCCTGATACCGCACTTCTTCCGGAAGGCAATCAGAGAATATGCCGGTCATGGCTCCCCCGGCTGCCTGAGCCGCCAGCTCCGCCCAAAATAACTCCGGGTCATTATCGCCCAGCGTAGCAACCTTATCCCCCGGCTCGAAGCCGTTACTTATCATAGCCAGGGCGAAGTACTTTACCTTCTCATAGACATCCTTCCAGGTAAACACTTCCCAGATGCCAAAGTCTTTCCGTCGCATCGCAATCTTCCCATCGCCCCACATCTCGTAGTTACGCAACAGCAGCTTGGGAAGAGTTTCCTCAGTAACCATTCATTACCCCCGCTGGAAGTTATTCACTGGAAGTTATTGTAATTTTTACCATATCGTGAATGTGATTGTCAAGGATGCTGGTCTCATTTGCTGGAAATTCACTACTTGAAGGAATAGCTTCTCCCTATTGCCCATCCATTCCTCACCTGGCAACTTGATATTTCAGATCAGGTTAACTACCATTAAGTTAAGGACAAACGTAGAGAATGCAGGAAACAACGCTCTTAATTGCCTTCGGTGCCGGGGTTTTATCCTTCCTTTCACCCTGTGTCATACCCCTGGTGCCAGTATACCTGGCTAGTCTGTGTGGGCCGGAAGTGCTGGAAAAAGAATCCCGCATCAACCGCCGGCCCATCTTTCTTCACTCGGTTAGCTTTGTTATCGGGTTCTCCATCGTCTTTACTCTCTGGGGAGCCGGCGCCGGCCTGCTTGGCTCGGTTCTTAGCTCTCAACTGGACCTGGTCCGTTACATATCCGGCATCCTGTTGATAGCTTTCGGATTATTAATGCTGGCGGCGCTAAAGGTGCCCTGGCTAAATTACGAAAAGCGCCTGGCGCCCCCCCGCAGAATGGCTTCCGGCTACCTGCGCTCCCTCTTGACCGGAAGTATTTTTGCCGTAGCCTGGACACCCTGCGTTGGCCCCATACTGGCCGGTATCTTGTCCCTTGCCCTGGGCTTGGAAACAGCCGGTCAGGGCGCTTACTTGCTCGCCGTCTACTCCCTGGGACTGGGGCTACCCTTCCTTATTGTGGGTGCGGTTTTCAGCTCTATTACCCCACTCCTGAGACAAATCCACCGTTACTCCTCCCTGGTCTACGCCATTGCCGCCACCCTGTTGATAATCGTTGGCGTCCTAATCCTGACCAATAATCTGACATGGTTTCAGGAACAGTTCCCCGGTTTCACCGGTTTTGGAGGTTGAAATGAAGAGGATACTGCAGATGATATTACCGCTAATGGTGGGCGCTGGACTGTTACTGGCGGGCTGCTCCAATGAAGCTTCTCCTCCGCCAGCATCTCAGCCACCGGCAAGCACGCCGGATGAGACGTCTGCACCAGAAATTGGCAACTTAGCCCCTGATTTTCAACTCCAGACCCTTGACGGTCAAACATTTTCGCTCAGTGGAGTTCGGGGAAAACCGGTATTGCTCAACTTCTGGGCAACCTGGTGCGGGCCATGCCGATTTGAAATGCCATTCCTGCAGGAGATATATGACGAATACTCGAATAAAGGGCTGGTCGTGATTGCCGTTGACATAGGCGAGAGTAAATCAGACGTAGAGAACTTTATGCAGAGAGAAGGGCTTACACTTCCCGCATTACTTGACAGCCAGACCGAAGTGGCTAAGCTATACAGAGTTGCGGCTATTCCTACTACCTTTTTCATTGATAAAGATGGCATAATAAGAGGTAGACAAATAGGTGCTTTTACCGATAAGGCGGCTATTGAGAAAGGTCTAAAGAAAATAATGCCATGACGGGAGGAAAGATATGGGTGACATATTAGATGAAGCTTACGCACTGGTGCAGTGCAAGGAATGTCCCTGGTATAAATCCTGTGTAACTCCACTGAAATTTACCGCCGAAGACATCAGACGGCAGATGGAATCGTCAGCGCCCGGCATGGGATTTCAGCCATCAGCCGACCTTGGCTGGCAAAACCTTTTATCCAGTATGGCTACGGCGGCTCAGAACTCGATGGTGGAAGCCTGTCCCGTCTTTATCGAGCGCCTGCGGGCTAATCCTCAGCTGGCGCAAAACCTGAAGAAAGTAATGTACAACTGGGGACAAGAAGAAGCCGGCGACAACGTCAGTTGACCAATCCCTACCGGCGCTAACTTGTCTGGCTCACCTTGTCCAGTTCCTTCCTGGCTAAAAGCGCCGCTCCCAGAGCCCCCATTATTTGCGGCTCTTCGGGAATAATAATCTCCAGACTAATCTCGTCTTCCAGTGCCTTATGTATCCCCACGTTCTTAGCCACACCACCGGTAAACACAACCTCTATCTTGAAGCCAACCGGTGAACCCATAATAGCCACGCGGCGCGCCAGCGCTTTATGTATCCCGGCAATTATGTCCTCCCGGCTCCTACCCTCCGCCCGGAGGGAGACCATCTCCGATTCAGCAAATACCGTGCAGGTGCTGCTTATCTGGCACGGCTCCTGACCCAGAAGGGATACCGGACCCATTTCGCTGATATCAATCCCCAGAACCCCGGCCATAACCTCCAGAAACCTGCCAGTGCCAGCGGCGCACTTATCGTTCATGACAAAATTAGTTACGTAGCCCCGGTCGTCCAACCCTATAACCTTGCTGTCCTGTCCACCAATATCAATGATGGTCTTAGCCGTTGGCATTAACCAGCTTACCCCGGCAGCGTGGCAGATAATCTCCGTCAGCACCTTGTTAGCAAAGGAAACTGCCCTTCTGCCGTAACCGGTAGAAATGAAATACTCCACATCATCCATAGAAAGCCCGGCTTTCCCCAGGGCTTCCCTGGTCACCACATCTCCAGCCTGAGATGCGCTGAAACCGGTAGGGATAACTGATGACGCTAATACAACATTATTGTTCAGAATTACCGCTTTGGCTGTAGCCGCACCGACATCAACACCGGCTACTATACGTCCGTTTTTCCCTTGTTCGGTACTCATACCTCAACTGCCGCCTTGCCGTTCTGCAAGGACGCGGATAACTTATCCACCGCTCCCGTGCAAACAGCTTCTTCTCCGATGATTAAGCCTTGATATCAGGCTATCCCACTGGCATTTTAGTTAAACCACAGATACCTGTCAAACACCCAAAAGGAATTGACCATAAGTGACGGGAGCTTTATAGTGATTGATAACCACGTTCATCCGAGGAGAATCACATGGACAAATTAATCATTACCGCTGCCGTGACCGGAGCGGTAGCTATCATACGGGAATAGCTAATGCCACATCTAATAGATAGAACATGGCGTCCGAATTGTATCTTGCCCGCCCCATAGGTTAATATGAAAATAGAGGCCCGAATACCAGCACCAGAATCTCATATCTTTGGCGAATAGGAGTGAAATGGAGACAGGAAAGGCTTATTTAGACAATCTATCAACCACACCTGCCGACCCCCGGGTAGTCGAAGCTATGCTACCCTACTTTAGAGATAAATTTGGCAACCCGGTTTCTTTCCATCAATGGGGGGACCAGGCCAGCGATGCCATTGAAGATAGCCGAGCGCAGTTAGCCAGTCTGATTAATGGTGAGGCAGAGGAGATAATCTTCACCTCCTGCGGCACCGAAGGTAATAACCTGGCCATTAAAGGATTAGCCCAAAGACATCAGTCCAAAGGCAAACACATAATCGTCTCCTCTATTGAGCATTTTTCCATACTGCACCCTGCCCGTACCATGGAAAAGATGGGCTTTGAGATAACCTATCTACCGGTGGATGAATATGGGCTGGTGAATCCTGAGCAGGTCCGCCAGAGCCTGAGAGAAGATACCATACTGGTATCTATTATGCACGCCAATAGCGAAGTAGGCACCATCCAGCCGATAGAGGAAATATCCCGCGTGGTAAAAGAATCCCAAGCCCTATTCCATACTGACGCCGTAGCCACCGCCGGTACCATTCCGGTAGACGTTAAGAAGTTAGGTGTCGATGCCCTGACTCTGGCAGGAAGCCAGTTCCACGGCCCGCAAGGGTCGGGCGCTCTATGGTTGCGCCGCAGTATCCCCATAGATCCGCTGCTCGAAGGAGGGATTCAGGAAGGCGACAAAAGGTCAGGCACCCACAATGTACCGGCAATCGTAGGTTTGGGGAAGGCAGCCGAGCTGGCACAGAAAGAAATGACCAAGCGCATTAAGCGAATTACATCCTTGAGGGATAAGCTGATTGAGGGCATCACTAACGGCATTAGCCATTCGATTCTCACCGGCCAC
>JAHJRU010000053.1 GCA_018830745.1 Chloroflexota bacterium | reverse complement strand
ACACGCAGATAGGAGGAAAAGATGGCATATTATAAGGACCTTCGTGAATTCCTGGCGGTGCTGGAAGAAGCGGGGAAGCTGATTCGGGTAACCAGGCCAATAAACAAGGATACGGAGCTCCACCCCCTGGTGAGGTTACAGTTCAGGGGACTGCCGGAAGAGGAGCGAAAGGCATTTCTCTTCGAGAATGTGGTTGATGGTACCGGCAGGAGGTATAAAGGCACCGTTGCCACCGGCGCCGCCGCACCCAGCAGAGATATTTACACCATGGGGCTTATGTGTGAGGCCAGTGAAATTGGGGACAAGTGGGCTCAGGCAAGGCTCAATCCTATACCGCCCCGGATACTGGACAGCGGTCCCGTTCAGGAAGAAGTGCATGAGGGAGAAGGTCTCCTGGAGCACGGCGGATTAGATGAGTTCCCCTTCACTATCTCCACTCCGGGATATGATTCCGGTCCTTACTTCACTGCCCCGTGCTGGATAAGCAAGGATCCCGAGACCGGGGATATAAATGTGGGTACGTACCGGTCGCATGTGAAATCACCCACCAGGAGCGGGCTTATGTTTGCCCGGCCGACACAGCACATGGCTCAGCACTGGCTCAAACACCGTAAGCTGGGCAAACCAATGGAGGTAGCCGTGGCACAGGGAGTAGCACCCAACATCAACTATGTCTCAGTGGCCAAGCTGGCTTATGGCGAGAGCGAGTGGGGTGTGGCTGGTGGATTTGCCGGGGAGCCAGTGGAACTGGTCAAATGCCGCACGGTTGACCTCGAGGTGCCCGCCCATGCCGAAATCGTAGTCGAGGGTGAGGTCTCCATCGTGGAAACAGAGCCTGAGGGACCATTTGGGGAGACCTTCGGATACATGGGAGAGGCTTCGGGGGGAGCTATCTTTAATGTTAAATGTATTACCCACCGCAAAAACCCGATATTCCAGTCCTTCTTCAGCGAATTTCCGCCATCGGAGAGCACTATTATAAGGGGGATTGCCCGGGGAACCAATATCTATAAGCTATTGAGGCATGACCTTGGAATGTCCCATGTGATTTCTGTTGTTGTCCATAATGACACTTCAGCCACCGGGGTCTTTGTGATAAGCGTAAAACCTGGCACGGAGCAGGATAAGGTTTGGGAAGCATTGGAAAAAGCCTATGAGGCTCTCTCCCGGGACTCGGTGATGGTGACCAAGATTGTGATAGCCGTAGATGATGACATAGACCCGCAGGATGCCGCATCGGTCAACTGGGCTATGAGCTTCCGCATGCAGCCCTACCGCGACGTTCGCATTCACTCTTATCCCGCTGAGTCGTTCCTTGATTGGAGTATGAGTGACCCTTCGATAATTTCCCCCGCAGATGTAGCTGCTAGGTCGAGTGAGTTCGCCGAGCATCCCCCAACACAGTCGATGATGCTCATTAACGCCACCATGAAGTGGGATTTCCGTCCGATGTCCCTGCCTACGAAGGAGTTTATGGAGCATGCCCTTGAACTGTGGCGTGAGCTGAAGCTGCCCCAACTTAGACTGCGAGAACCCTGGTGGGGCCGCAAATATGCCCTCTGGAGTGAAGACGAAGAGCTAAGGGCGAAAATGGCTGTTGAGGGCAAGTGGCAGGAGGTGGGTGAGATGCTGGCCAGGCGAAGGAAAAAGATAGAATAAGCCAGGGCTAAAATAACCATAGCATCTCTATATTACTAAAAAGGGAGTATTCAGCAGCATTGACCGTAGGTTGCTTCTTTAAGGACGGTTTAAATTAGGCATCAGTGCCTCTGAAGGCTATCTTCCTTTGTGCCAGGGTGATGATGCCAGGAAATGAAAGTCAAATTAGAAGTAGTCGTCGGGGATGGTGGCTAACCGGCGGCAGGCAATAATTTAGATGTGGAAAAAAATTGATAAAAAGTTCCCCAGGAGGACTATCTCTGACTGGGGTAAAGTCCTGGTATTGCTACTGGACGAAGCGGCTGTACTGGTTCTGGTGGTTCTGGGACTGCAGTTTTTTGAAATACGAATTCCCTTGCAAATCACGATTCCTATAGCGATATTACTTGGCGTCCTTGTTTTTATTATACATGTAGCTGTTATACCCAGTTTTCACCGCAGGCAAGTTGCCGGCCGAGAGGGGATGATAGGCGCAGAGGGCAGCGTGGTGGCTCCGCTGACCCCCGTTGGAACCATCACCTTAATGGGCGAGTACTGGAAGGCCAGAACTATTGATGGCCATATAGAGGTTGATGAGGATGTGGAGGTTGTAGGGCTGGAGGGATTAACCTTAAAGGTTAAGCATAAGCCCCCAAGTTGATATAAGAGGCTCGACTTCTCCTAAAACCGATGTGTCCATTCCTTAACTTCAACGCTGGTGAAAAACCCGTTCTGGTTGTGGGGTTCCTGCTGCATAATCCGGTGAACCTCTTCCTCCGGGACACCTTCAAAGATAAACAATGCGCCGCTGAAGTCATTAAAATTACCGGCGCAGTATAGTTTTCCTTCTGCTTTAAGCCCTTCCAGATACTCGTTATGGCTTTCCCTTGACTGAGCTATATCAGCCGGCAGCACGAAATCGTTGCCTGCCTGGAAATCTTTTATGGCCTTATAATACCCTTCCCTGAACTTTTCTGACAGTCGGACAGTTACCACAAAACTCGCCAAGATAGAACCTCCAGTGATTTAATTTTTTAGATAAGCTTATTATACGTTTATAGCGTGGTGAATACAAAATGAGCTAAATAGTCCAGGGCATCTATCCCCCCATCCATACCACCTACCAACTCTCAGGCCAACACTGATTCCGGTTAAAATCTATTGTTTCCCGTCTGTGATTTTGCTATAGTAGCATAGCTTTGCCGCAATCACTTGATGAGGAGGTGCATTAAGCAAGATGGTTAGACTATTTCGCCCTTTTGGTTATTGACACCACAGCAAAATTATGCCTAAATGAAACAATATTCGGAAATATGCTACAATGAGATAGCATTTTATCTTGAAGGTGGGAAGTGAAATTACTGGTTGTAGGTTTAGGACAATGTGGCGGCAGGATTGCTGACCAATTCGCTCGCCTGACCAGGAGAGCGCGTGTGCAGCGTGGTGTGGATATTATCACGGATGCCTTGGCCGTTAATACCGACATTGCCGATTTAAGCGGCTTATCATTTATACGGTCGGACTACCAGCATAGAATCCTCATCGGGGGCCAGAAGACCAGCGGGCACGGTGTCGGCAAAATAAATGAGCTTGGGGCGGAGATAGCCAGGGAGGATAGCGACAAAGTTGTAGACGCGGTGAGGAGTGCCGCCCATCTGGCTGAGACGGATGCCTTTTTACTGGTTGCGGGTGCTGCTGGTGGCACCGGTTCCGGAGCGATACCGGTGATGACGCAACGCCTTAAAGAGCGCTACGATGAGAGACCCATATATAACATGGTGGTTCTTCCTTTTGAACACGAGGAGCGGACAGAGCAACGGACCATTTATAACGCCGCTACCTGCCTGAAGTCGGTTTACCTGGTGGCTGACGCCATATTTCTGGTTGACAACCAGCGGTATATTCAAAAGGACTCAGCAATCAGGAGCAATCTGGACAAGATTAATGCCCAGGTAGTGGAGCCGTTTTACAACCTGCTCTGTGCTGGCGAAGAGAAGAAGCCCAAATACATCGGGTCGAAAATACTGGACGCCGGGGATATTATACAGACACTGGTGGGCTGGTCGGTTATCGGCTATGGCCGGGCAAAGATACCTTTGCTTAATTTTTTCTCCCAAGGCAGGCGCCATTTCCGGGACAAAGCCACGGAAACGGAAAAGGGAATTCAGGCAATGAATGTAGCTATAAGTGAACTGTCATTGAAGTGTAATCCGAAGGATGCCCGCCGGGCGCTGTATCTGATGACAGCGCCGCCGGAAGAAATGAACATGACTGTTATCAAAGAGCTTGGTACCTCGATGAGGCGCATAGCTGAAGAGGCGATTATAAGGAGTGGTGATTACCCCAGAGAAAAACATTCCGTTGATATTACTCTGGTCATGTCCGAACTCACCAATGTGAGCAAGGTCATAAGTTACTTTGGCCGCACCATCAGCTATATCTCGGCCATCAAGAAGAGGTGGAAAGGGGTAGAGGAGGAGCAGAAGAGCTTTGAAGAGGCTTTCAATGACATCCCTTCATTGCTCTGATTAGATTTACCACATTTGCCCTGGAGTGGTGTGCCAGCCTCTCCCAGTTCTGCTCGCTCCTTGATGCTATTCCTTGGCGTAGATTTTCCACGCTTGCGCTATGGTCTGATCACGGACCTTCCAAGCTTCAGCGATAGCTTCCTCTTTGGCTTTTAGAGACTGCTTCATATTTGCCTCATAAGTCTGCTGAGCCTGTTCCTTGGCCCTGCCATAAGCCTCCTCGGCTTCCTGTTCTGCCTTCTCACGGGCTCTCAGGAATCGTTCTACGGCTTGATTATAGGCCTTATTGGCTTGCTCTTCAGCCCCTTTATAGGCTTTCTCTACCTGTATTTCATTGGTTTTATACGCCCGGGCGACTTCTTTTTGAGCCTCCATATAGAGGGCATAAGCCTGCTCAGCTCGCCCTAAGACTTCGACCAGAGGGTCAGGCCTTGCTCCCTGTGCCTCTGGTGGAGTACTTTCGCCTGCCTCTTCAGCTTTTTTGACAGGCTCTTTAGGATTTATCATAGGACACCCCCTTTCAATCTGAAAATTCCATTAATTGCTACAAAATGAGTTCTTTACCTTTTACAAACTTGATTCGGGAATTACTGTAAGTGCGCCCAGTATATTGTTTGCTCGTTCAAAAGTCAATAGGTTAATTAAATATTAGTATTATTGTACTGACTGATTTGGTATTATTGTACTGGCTTTCCCTCCGTAGTGAAAAATATTATTCCTCCGGCGGCAGAAAATTAAAGCCTGTAGAATAGCGCGCCATTCCCCTGGCGTCTATTTCTATATTTCAGCTTTCCTCGTTTTCCTCCTCCTGAGTTTCTTCCTCTTCCTTTTCCTTATCAGCGGCATACATTCTTGCCAGGAAATCTAAACGGCTATCAATCTTCTTTTTAACTTCCTTGCCTTGGGGTTTGTCTTTGGAGCCTTTTTGTTCCGACCGTCTAATGGCTTCTTCGATTATCCTTATAGATGCTGCCTCTCCTTCTTCCGTCTCACTGCCCAGTTCCTCCGCTTTATCCACTGCCTGCTGTAATGTCATCCCGGCTGTTTCCCGGATTAACTTGCTCATGTCTCCAGTCCCGCTCAACGCCTCTCTAAATACCCGTATGGAAGCCTCGGCGGCTCCTTGGGCAGCCTTCTTGGCAGCCTCAGCCGCCTCTTGTGCCGCTTTTATGGCTGCTTCAGAGGCCTTCTTAGCTGATCTACTCTCTTCCTTAGCGCGGCTGATGGCTTCCTGTGAAGCTTTCTTAGCTTCCTCAGCCGCGTCCTGTGAGGCTCTTATGGCTTCTTCAGCCGCGTCCTGTGAGGCTCTTATGGCTTCTTGAGCGGCTTCCTTAGCTGATTTACTCTCCTCCGAGGCGCGGGTGATGGCTTCTTGTGAGGCTTCTTTCGCCTCTTCAAGGGCCTCTTTAATGGCGGTTACTGAGGCGTCAGCAGCTTCTTTGGCGGCTTGTATCGAATCTTGAGCAGCTTCGCGGGCTGATTTGCCCTCCTCCTCGGTGCGGCTGATGGCTTCTTGAGCGGCTTTTTTAGCCTCCTCAGCGGCGTTCTGCGCGGCTCTGATGGCTGCTGCGGATGCCTGCTTGGTCGATATACTTTCCGCCTCAACCCGCGCAATAGCTTCCTGTGACGTTTCTTTGGCTACATCAGCGGCTTCTCTGGCGGCAACTACCGCTGCTTCGGCGGCCTCCCTGGCTTCCCGGCTGTCTTCTCTAACTTTACCCAGGCTATCCTCGAATTCCCTCAATGATGTCTCAGACGTATCTCTGGCCTCTTTGGCTATTTCTTCAGCCCTGGTCATGGCTTCGTCAAAAGCTCGTTTGGTGGTTTCGATTAGCTCCCTGGACTCATTGCTTATCGCCTCAGCCCGACTCATGGCGGCTGTCGATGCGGTTATGGCTGCCTCGGCGGCCTCTTTAACCGTTTTTATGGCTTCCTCACTGGCTGTCTCGGCGGATTTGCCGGCTGTCTCAGCCCTGGCTACCGCTTCGTTGGCGACTGTCTTTGATGATGCCGCGGTGTCTTTGGCCCAGTTGCTCTGCTCCGCGGCTTTGACGGAGGCTTCCTCATAAGCTGCTCTGGCTGCCTCAGCGGCTGTTTGGGCCCATTTACCTGTTTCCTCAGCCTTGCTTATCGCTTTCTCAAAGGCTGCCTCCGAATCCTGAAAAGCCTTCTCAGCCGTTCGGCTTACTTTTTCCGCCTGGCGCACCGCTTCCTGCGAAGCTTTTCTGCCTGTTTCAGCCGCTGTTTTGATTTCTCGCCCTATTTCCTCCGCCCGGCTTATGGCTGTATGTGCCACTCCGGTGGCTTCCTCGGCAATCTGCCTGGCTGCCCGGCCCGTTTCCTCAGCCTTACTTAGAGATATCTCGGAGGCTTTAACTGCTTCTTCGGCTGCCGCTTTGGCTGAATTGACCGTTTCCTCAACCCGGCTCACGGCTTCGGTGAAGGCTTTGGTCAGAGACCAAGCCGCCTCCTTGGTAATCTGGATTGTCTCCTCAGCTTTGGCTATCGCTTCGGTGAAGGCTTTCGTGGAAGACGCGGCATTCTCCTGGGCAGCCCTGTTTATCTGCTCGGCCTGGACAATGGCTTTCTCAAAGTCTCTCTTGGACGATTCGGCGGCTGCCTGATTTGTTTTGTTGGCTGCCTCAACTCGTTTTATAGCGTCTTGGGTTGCCTTTATGGAATCGTTGGCTGCGGATATAGCTTCGTGGCTCAGCTCTTCAGCGCGCTGTATCGCTTCCTGAGCCACCGTTCTCGATTTTTCCGCCGCTTGATGGGCTAACATGCCCAGCTTTTCCGCTTTAGCTACCGCTTCTTCAAATATCATCGTATCGTTTTCCATATGCTTACAGCCGGGTAACGGGATTTAGCAGGCCCTCAATTTTCGGAGCGAGAAATTCTACTGTTTGTGTTGACATGTAATTATTGTATGGCAGATGTTAAAGTTTTGCAATAACCTGTGTAAATTATGGTTGGTTGTTAACGAGGTACCCTTAGGCTACAATGAGAAATAATCATTGCTTAGAGAATACCTCATACGCGTTGAAATCTCAACTATAGCGAGACAGGAGGAGAAATGGCAGATATTTATCCGAGATTTACGGTTGCGGCGGTTCAGGCGGCATCGGTGTTCTTTGACCGGGACAAGACGATTGATAAAGCCGTTAGGTTCATAGAGGAGGCGGCTGATAGGGGAGCGGTTATAATTGGATTGCCGGAGACCTTTATTCCGGGTGAGCCCAATCTTTGGTATCTGGCGAAGAAAGCTAATCCTCTGCCACGCCAGGGCCAGATGTTCAAAGAGTACGTTAAGAACACCGTAAAGGTTCCCAGTCCGGCGACTGACCGGCTTTGCGCCGCCGCCAAAAAAGCACATGCTTACGTGGTGATTGGCATGGCGGAACGGGATGAGCTGTACCCGGGGACACTTTACCTGTCGCAATTATTTATTTCAGACACGGGAGAGATAATGGGTGTTCATCGCAAACTGGTGAGCACCTTTGTGGAAAAGTTCGTTTTCACCCCTGGGGACGGCAGCTATTTAAACGTTTATGATACTCCCTACGGAAAGCTTTCCGCCATGAATTGTGGTGAGCACGCCCACAGCCTGTTTAAATATGCCGTACTGGCGATGGGCACACAGGTTCACGTAGCTGCGTGGTCGGCTTTCCCGGCGAATATCTATCAACAGTCACAGCGTAACTCGGTTGACTTTCGGGTGCGGCAATTTGCCCACGAGGGTAAGATATTTGTAATCAATAGCTGTGGCGTCTGCGACAAGCAGAACATTGATTTCTGCTGCGACACGGAGGAGGAGAAAGAAAATATAGTGGAAAACAGCGGCGGCGGCTCTTCCATCATTGCCCCCAGCGGAGACTATCTGGCTGGACCGATGCCCGATGGTGAGGGCGTACTGACTGCGGAAATCTGCCTGGATGATTCTTTTCCGGGTAAGCAGCTCCACAATGTCGTGGGCCACTATACCCGCTGGGATATCTTTACGCTAAACGCTAACCGGGGAAGGTATTCGCCGTTTGGGAATTTGCCCCCGGCATCCTCCGGTAATGATTTCTCAGCGGAATTACAGGGGGTCAGGGAAGAGATTAGTCAGCTTGGCGAGCGCCTGGGTGGCATTGTCCAGCAGCCGGAATCCTGATATCTGGTGTGACTGCGGAATGCCGTCGGGCATCTTGAGCGGGATTTTCTGAAATGCTATAGTGTGAAGGGTTTACCCGATTTTCATTAAAGGAACTGGCCCACTACTCACTTCAGTTACCTGGGGGAGTGCTGGAATTGGCAGACAGGCATGACTTAGGATCATGTGCCGAAAGGCGTGGGGGTTCGAGTCCCCCCTTCCCCACTTTTTAATTTGCTCTAATATCTAATAAACGAAACAGACCCTGGTTGCGGTGGCCAGGGTCTGTTTCATGTGTAATAAGGAAATCTTTAGGATGACACGGGTATGGTATCATCCCGTACTGAGCTAATAAATAGGCGATTCGTCTTAGTTTAACCAAATATTTGTAGTATTTTTAAAGAGTAAAGGGCCTGACGAAAGACTGCATATGGGGGAACAGTGGTTCTTGCGAGATGTTCAGGGGGGATTCATACCTATAATTATTCCCTTGTTAAAATATGCCGGCAAATTGGCTCTGGTGAGGCCTAAGTCGCATACTTCATCTTGAGTCAGGAATTGGAGAAAGCCTGCCAGTCAGAATACGTAGCCAATTCTCGATAAGCTGGTTGATAGCTGAAAAGGCAGGTTAGACTATATTTAACTACCGGGCGTCGACTACTCCTTCTTCTACAGGTGCATTTTTGTAATCCCGTATTTTATTCGAACTCTTTTGTAGTACCACGTGGACATTGTTATCAAGGATGAATGCCTCTTTAACCGGAGGCATCTGTTTTAACAGCTTGACCATTGGTAGTGGTTTGTCTAGCTCAAGCCTTATCCAGGTAGTCCCGTTGCTGGAGCCTCCTTTCCCCATTACTTTAAGATGGGGAACCTTGAGGAGGTATTTTTCTAAGTCGGCGAGCCTGGCTAAATCTGCCGGTGGTAAGACTTTGATTTCGAGTGTGCCATGGAGGATGTCTTTGTCATCCTCCTCTGAAACAGACGAGTCTGTAGCCATATTTTCAATAATATCGGTATCCCTTTTTTCTTTTTCCAGTGTCTCATCAGAGAATTCCGTTTCTAACAATTCGTCCTGGTAGTCAGACGTTTCGACGGGCTGCTCGGTTAGTTCAGCTACACTTCCCAATTTCTGCTTTATTTCCGAAAACAGGCGGAAAGAATCTTCGTATTGGGACATAACTTTGCCTTTGGCATCGTTGATAATCTTTTCTGCCCGCTCCTTAGCCTCCTCAATAACTTGCGTGGCTTCTATTTCTGCCCGGTGTCTGACCTCATTGATGGTGCTGGATAATACCTTATTCCGCTCGTTCTGCACCTGCGCTTTGGCTTCGGCAATGATTCTGGGCGTTTCCTTTTTCGCTTCTTTGATAGCCGTTTCTCTGGCATTCTT
>JAHJRU010000052.1 GCA_018830745.1 Chloroflexota bacterium | reverse complement strand
AGCTTCCTCTGTTTCCCATACTTTCTCGTAAGGCACAATGTAGCCCTCAATCACCCACTCGGCATTGGCTATGGCATAAGCATCCACTGTCTTGGCTTTAACTATCTCTACAGGCGAGCCCTGAAGGGCACCCGCCGCCCCGATTTCATCCATCGTGGGAAAGACAACACTGCTAACCGAGCCAGTGGCAACCAGCTCAACAGCGGGTGACGGACAGATATTTACCGTACAGGGTATCTTCTCGTTACGGAACTTATCGGCGATCTGGTCACCGTGCCCCCCGGGAACCATGTTGATTGAAGCGTAATCTTTTCCCCTGAAGCTCATACGGTAGAAGGCAAGCTGGTTACCACCCTCGGCATACTTACCGCTAATGTAGTGTACTCCAGAGCCGAAGAAACGTCCCCCGTCCTTCTCAGTGTGCTTAATCATCGGGAAAAATTGAAACGGGTCAACCTCTTCTCTGGGTATAAATATCTCCTGACAGGGGGCTTTACTCACCTCTACCGGTGCAACGGGATTTTTAATAGCATCTAAAATCTTAAATTTCGTACTGGCGAAGCTTTCCGCCCCAAGCAAGCGGGCAATTCGTCCTTGTTCGGAATACATATTGGCAATGAGCCGTACGTCGGAATAACCTTTTACATTATTTACTACTATTGCCGGGCCTTCATCGAAGGCTTTCTGTATAGCTCCGATTTCCAGAACCGGGTCGACTTCCCCTTCTATTACCTTGACATCATCCTTGAGCCAGTCCAGGGTACTCCTCAGACTGGCAACATGTTCAGTTCTCATAATGTTAACCTCCCTCTTGTTTTTCTAACGGTTCTCCTCCCAAATTTTCAGTAGCCCCGGCTTTGATAGTTTATCTCGCTCGTTTTTAGGTATCTCTTTAAGGAAATACAGGGTCTTCGGCAGCTTCCAGTCAGGGAGCTTTTTCCTGCAGTGCTCGATAATGTCTTCCACACTAATTTGCTCACCTTCTTTAAGCACAACAAAAGAGGCAACGTCCTCACCGCGCACTTCATCGGGGACGCCTATTGTGGCCACTTCCTGGACCGCGGGATGCTCCATTATCCACCTGGTAATCTCCATCGGTGAAATGTTTACCCCACCCCTGATTATCAAGTCTTTCTTCCTTCCCGTGATATAGACATAATCGTCATCATCGATATAACCCAAATCACCGGTAAGAAATCCTTCCTCGGGGAATTTATTAATTGTACCGTCTTCCTGGAGGTATCCCAGTGCTCTCGATTTACCCGTGACCACTATTTCTCCCTCTTCTCCGGGGCCAAGCTTTTTGCCCTGTTCATCTAAGATGAAAAGTTCTTTGTATCGAGGAACCTTGCCAATTGAGCCAATTTTTCTTTTCTCAGGCTGGTTCAGGGTTTCAGGATCATTCACTGCCATCCATCCGGTCTCACTGCTGCCAGCCAGTTGATTGATTAGAATACCGTACTTTTCTTCAAACCTTAATAGGTTCCTTACCAGTAGGGGAGCGGTACTGCTGGTCATAAATCTTAAAGATGGAACATCTCTCTTATGTAGAGGGATATCCTCCTCCAGAAGCATGTTGAATACGGCTGGCACACCGACACATATGGTAATCCCGTAATCTTTTAACCATGAAGTGAACCGGGAATGAGAGAATTTCTTCCCAAATACCAGAGTGGCACCGGTCATCAAGCTTGGTATAATAGACAATACCTGGGGGGAAGCCCAGCTATAAGCGCGATAATCTAAGATAACATCTCTTTCGGTGACCTTGAACCTGTCGATAATATCCAATGAGGAATAAAAGATATATTCGCGGGTTGCTGCCACCGCCTTTGGCACTGCCGTTGTTCCCGAAGTAAAAACAAGGGTGGCGACATCATCCTTGGTCCCAACTGGGGAGTCGAACTCGAAGCTATAGTCCTTCAGAATTGAAAACAACTCGTTCTCTTCTCCGCCCTCGACATCGAGATTAGCATAGGGTATCCATAAAGCTCCTTCGTATCTTTCCTGGTCAAAGAGCAATTCCTGGCTGTAAAAAACGATTCTTGGCTTGGCCAGATGGAGCAAGCGATAGATATTTTCTTTGCTTTCTTCTACGTTGATACCACCTATGGCGGCACCATAATTCAGAACGCCAAAGAAAATTAGCAATGTCTCAATTGAATTTTCTCCGATAAGGACTATGTTATCGCTCGCTTTTATATTTTGCGCTCTTAAATAATTGGCGATTTTATTGCACAATCTGTGCGTTTGCTTAAAAGTTATGCTTTTACCCTGATCGAGGCTTTCAATATAAACCTTGTTCGGGTGGCGTTCTGCCATCTCACTTAAAATGGTATGGATGTCCTTGTACTGGGTTTCATTCTCTCCCATAGCAACACTCCTCGACTACTAGTTAGGATAGGGAGAGTTTAAGTGGTCGACTTGTTTTTGTCAATACCTGTGACGGGGGGGGTGTGTTTACCTGTCGGGCGATCTATTTGAAAGCAGTAGGTTCCACCGATTTGGGGAACCAATCAAGATCGAGCAGGTTCCAGTTCCTGAATTAGTGGAGCCTGATGAGGTGCTCATTGAAGTTAAGGCTTGGTGGCATTTCGTGTTAGAAGCTGGGTCTTAATGCCACCCCATTGGTTTACCCCCTTGAATCTGCACGGCTAAGCCTCGGGAAGCTTTCCTTCCGTTTTTAGTTTCTCAATGATGTCAGCCCGCAGTATCTTCTTATCCACCTTGGGCATAGCGCTTCCACCAGCGACTAGAGGAAGTTCTTCAATGCTCTCCAGCCTTTCTGGCAATTTGTAAGATGCCACCTTCCCCTTGAGGAAGGAGACCATGTCATCAAAAGTGACGGTTTCACCGCTCTTTGGCACTACGTAGGCACATGCGCTTTCTACCATTACCGGGTCAGGCATAGCGACAATGGCTACGTTGGCTATCTTTGGATGCGTGAAAAGCAGATTCTCGATCTCACCGGGGAAAATGTTTTGTCCCGCGCGGATAATGATATCCTTAATGCGCCCCACAATCATGAGATTGCCCTGGTCGTCCCACCTGCCCTGGTCGCCGGTCTTAATCCAGGTTCCATCCACATATTCCGTTCGATTGAGCTTGCGGTCTTGATAGAAGCCGGGGGCAATTGATGGCCCACGGAGCACTACCTCGCCGGTCTTGCCCTCCGGGACGTTCTTACCTTTCTCGTCGACTAGCCTGATCTCGTTTCCAGGTTTGGGTTTACCTACGGTAAGCACTCTCTTATCAAAAGGGTCATCTAGCCGACTAAATGTGGCGATACCACCAGTCTCAGCGCCCCCAAAGATATTCATGATGGGGCAACCGAATCTTCTTTCTGCCTCCTGGGCTATTTTATAGGGCAGGCCCGTTCCCGTGGTGGGAATGAACCGGACTGAACTGACATCATATTTATCAAAGTCGGGCACATTTAGCATAAGGGCTATTTGTGAGGGTGTACCGCCCAGGATGGTTACTCTTTCCTTTTCCACCAGCTTGAGTGCTTCTTCCGGGTCCCAGATTTCCAGCATAGCGATTTTAGCTCCTACCATCGGAGCCCAGAAGAAGGCTGGATTGTTGGGTCCGGCCGGAGACGGACTGCTGACCATAGTTACATCATCGGCGGTCAGTTTGGCAAGTTCAATCCATATATCGGATTGGTAGACCCGGTGACAGGGGGCATGTTCAATGAGCTTGGGCTCACCGGTTGACCCGGTGGTCGTTATTATCCACGAAAGCTCATTAAAACGGAACCTTCTGGAGTCGAGAAAGTTGGGGGGATATTTTTTCTCCACCGGTGTTTCCATCAGTTTTTTCAGTGACATCGCTCCCGGCGGTACCTCGTCGCCAACGACGATGACATGTCTCAGTTTTCCCAGGTTGTGGCGAAGCTCTTCAGCCATTTGAAAGTGGTCAAAGCCTCTCAATTTCCAGGGAATGAATAGCGCTACGGCGCCAACCCTTTTGGCGAAGTGTTCCACTTCCTGGTGACGGTAAGAACGCAGTATTGAAATGGGGATAATGCCGGCCTTCTCCAGCGCAGTGCGCAGCAGATGGTAGTCCGCAGTCATAGGCATTTGTATCAGAACCAGTTCGTCTCGCTTGATGCCTAGTTCCACCAGTCCCAGCGCTATGCGGTCTATCAGTTGCATAGACTGTGCCCATGTTAGCCTGGTTCTGGAATCTACAAGTGCCTCTTTATCAGGAAAGAGAATGGCGTTT
>JAHJRU010000051.1 GCA_018830745.1 Chloroflexota bacterium | reverse complement strand
TTTTTGAAAATAAACCAGTTAGCCGATGTCCGGCCGCCCCACGGTTTCCGCTTCAACCAGAGCCGCCTGGGGCAGCAATTATCCCTGGGTGGCCTCACACCCGAGGGCAAGGACGCCACCAATGAGCTGGACTGGCTGGTACTGGAAGCCCAGCACCGTTTGCGGGTTCCGGAGCCACTGGTCAACCTCGTTTACCACGATGAACTATCGGAAGAGTTCCTGCTCAAGTGTGTTGATCTAATCCGGACAGGTATCGGTCAGCCCGCTTTTCATAATTGCCGCGTGGGCATTGAACGTGAAATATTCAACCATCATATGCCACTTGAGGATGCCAGGACGTTCGCCATCGCCGGCTGTGTCCAGAGCTATATCCCGGGCTGCACGGATGGTTACTGGTACTCGCGACTCAATGCTGCCAAGGCGATTGAATTTGCCCTGGAGAACGGCAAAGACCCGCTTACCGGAATACAGATTGGTCCTCAGACCGGAGAGGCGGAAAGCTTCCAGACTTACGATGACTTATATCAGGCTTTCGTCAGGCAGCTGGCATACCTCGTCCCCCTGACCTATGACGTTTCCCGAACCGCCTGGAGCCAGCAACGGAATTTCCCCACGCCCTTTGGCTCATCACTGGTAAACGACTGTATCCAGAAGGGTAAGGACATCGTAGATGGCGGCGCCAGGTACAGCTTTGGTGACGGCGTGTGCCTGGTAGGCGTGGTGGATGCGGCTAATTCACTGGCGGCTATCAAGAAGCTGGTCTACGAGGATAAGAAAATCACCATGAACCAGCTGAAAAAGGCGGTGACAGCTGATTTCGAAGGATACGAAGATATACAACGCCTGTGCTTCGAGGCGCCTAAATACGGAAACGACGACGAGTATGCTGATTCCATAACGCAGGACATATATGAAATATGCGACAGGTTACAGCCAAAGACTGACCACTTAGGCCGGCCGCTTATGATGTCCGCCTACTCAGTGGCTTCTCACACGGCTTTCGGTGAATACACCGGCGCACTACCCAATGGCAAGAAATCCAGAGAATCTCTGGTTGATGCCAGTGTCTCAGCCCAGGGGGGCACTGACAGAAATGGACCCACTGCCCTGGTTAAATCCGCTGCCAAGGCGATTGATAACGTCAAATACAGCTCCAATCACTTCAATATGAAGTTTCATCCTACGGCGCTCAAGGGGCAGGGAGCCAAAAAGCTGCTTTCGCTGATTAAGACTTACTTTGACATGGGTGGCTACCATGTCCAGTTCAACTGCATAAGTGGCGAAACGTTGAAAGACGCACAACTCCACCCTGAGGAGCATAAAGAGTTGATTGTACGGGTAGCCGGCTTCAGTGCCTATTTCATCACCCTGGACAAGGATGTTCAGGATGACATTATCAAACGGACCGAGCTGAAGTTCTAGGATAAAATACAGCACAGGAAACAAACGGGCGTTACTGGGAGGCATAGTAACGAGTAAGGCCCATCAGCTCCCCACAAGATGGGGGTAATTGACGGAAGAGCACGGCTAACCTGGGTAAAGGGGGGCTAAATACTCTGGCGACGCCCCTGGGCCGATTTGCCTGAACCATCCCCTACCTGGGTACCGTTTGCCACTGAGGCATCAAAAAACTCAAGGATATCTGCTATCTGCTCTGAGGGAGGAGGTTCTACCTCTACACTTGTACCGCTCAGGGATACCTCTACGACAGGTTCAAACTGAGTCGACATACAAGTTCGTTGATGGCCCTCCGAACCTCTTGTCGGCTACTTGAGTTCCGGGAGCCGAGGAGTCAGCTCTGCCCAGTCGTTTCCAATAGCCGCCTGTATAAGCTTGGTTACTCTCGAAAAGGCTGGCTCCGGTAAGGCTTGCTGCCAAATCCTGGTCATGTTCTCCCGGTCGTCAGTCCCTATGAGCGGGAAAAGCCATGCGACCACTTCGGGGAAGCGCTCCTGGGGTATTTTTTGGGCCATTTCCCCAACGATAGCGCCCTGATCCGGCAGCGATACCCTTTCATTAAAAATTCGATACAGGTGTGCCTCTTCTTTGTTTAGATGAATGCCCAAGTGGAAGTCAAATGCTGCCGTTGCACGTGCAATTGCCAAGGTATCCGAAGCATTAACTGCCTTGTTCAGCGACTCAAACAGTGAGTCGAGCCCGCGATGGTCTCGTTCGTAAGCTTCAGCCACTAACGGAGCAACGTTTTCTAGCGCTGGGAATACGCTTTCCTCCTCTCCAATGGCGTGCCAGACTAGGATTTCGTTGAAGAAAGTGTAACGTTTCAAGACCAGGTCTAGGCTACCACGTCCGCGAGCGGCAATGTGCGCCGCCTCATCTATCGCCGTCATATCTTTGCGGAATGCATTATGAATTGCTCGAATTGCATCAAGGGGAACAGCCATTATTTTCTCACCTCCGGTCTTCCTTCATTGTATTCTCTCTCCCTCTACCCAAAATAAGTATTGCTAAGACTACGCATACTACACGAAAATGAGGTTGTATGTCAATAGTGTAGACCCCTCCAAATTAATTTGAGGCTGGATAGCTTCCCGGCAGCATAACCAGGTATAGATATTTGATTGTAGAATCGGGGAAAGAGTATAATCAGGTTTGAGCGCTGGTGCACCTGGTTATCGCCCATCTGCTCCCCAGGATGCTGGAAGTGTGATATTATGTCAAACCAGGCAGGGATGACCGCGATAGAGCGTATGAATGCACTACTGGCGGGTAAGCCGGTAGACCGTGTCCCCGTCTGGCTCTGGCTAATCAGCGCTTCTTTTGCTGCCAGGAATGTGGGTTACACCGTAGCCAGCAGTTTTATCGACCCCGAAATGAGCTTCTGGTCACAGGTCTGGACCCAGGAGATGTACGGCAGCGATGACATACCAAGACCATCCATCGGCGGTGCGGTCAGGTCAACCTGGGCTTTTGGAGGAGAAATCAAATTGC
>JAHJRU010000050.1 GCA_018830745.1 Chloroflexota bacterium | reverse complement strand
TCTTGCCCGTCTCCACCTGGTTTAATACCACTAACCTCCTCTGCTCTTTCCTGTTCAATCCTTCACTTGTGAAGGACATTTTCTCAGAACAGTTAGATGGTGACAAAATCATAGAACATCAACAAAGGACACCACTATCACTTGACTTATAATACTATCGGTAGTATTCTTAGTATACTATAGCTTGTGTTACCGAAGGGAGGAAATAAATGGGTGGAAAAGCAAAGACAGAAAAAATGTCAGTGACGCTACCTAAGGAGCTGGCTGGTGAAATCCGTTCTATCGCGTCCCAGGGGGAGATAAGCTCTTTTTTCACCGAGGCGCTTGAGCATTATATAGCCTACCGCAAGCAGAAGATAGCCCTGGAGAAAGGGTTTGGCGCCTGGAAGAATGAGAGCCATCCTGACCTGGCTACTCCTGAGGACTCCACTGCCTATGTTCGCGCTATCAGGAAAGCGGATAGCGAACGGCTGGCGCGGCTGGGGGGCGTAAGTGCAAAGTAGCCGGGTAAAAGGCATCTCATGTCTGGTGGATACCGATGTTGCCATTGATTTCCTGAGGCGGCGCGACTATGCCCAGAAGCTGCTTGCGAACTGGGCTGGTGAGGGGCTTCTGGCAATAAGCACCCTTACCCATCTTGAGATATACCAGGGAATGAAAACCGGTGAAGAGGGCGCGACCAATGCCTTCCTCGACGGCCTCATCTCGGTTGTTGTTGACATACCGATTGCCCGGCGGGCAGGTACGATGCTAGGGGAGCTCCGCTCAAAGGGGATGACAATCGGTATTGCGGATGCCATCATTGCCGCGACGGCTTTACAGTTTGGCGCTCCACTGCTAACCAATAATGTCGAGCATTATCCATTTCCCAACCTGAAGGTTATTAGAGGCTTGGAGGTTTAGTTTATTGGCTGCTGACTTGAAGCCGCTTCATGATTACCTACATGCCATCGAGAAAAAGTTGGCGATGGACGATGCTACCGAGCATACCCATCGTGCAGCACTTCAGGCTTTAATCGAAAGTCTCTTGTCGGGAGTCAGCGCCACCAATGAGCCCAAACATATAAAATGCGGCGCTCCCGATTTTGTCATCAGGAAAGGCGCAATCACCGTCGGCTATATCGAGGCTAAGGATATCGGTAAAAGCCTCGACGAGACGGAGAAATCAGACCAGCTTAAGCGTTACCTCAAATCCCTTTCCAATCTTATCCTTACCGATTATCTTGAATTTCGCTGGTACGTGGATGGGGAGAAACGTCTGTCGGCTCGTCTGGGCACGCCTGCCAAAGACGGTAAAATTAGGCGGGATAAGGCCGGGCTTCAGGCAGTTGCCGAACTCTTAACAACTTTTCTTGACCATCAGGCCGAGAAGGTCGGCACGCCACAGGAGCTTGCCCAACGGATGGCTAAGCTGGCACACATGATTCGCGACCTGATTATCGAGGCTTCCAAGCAAGAGTCTGAAGGCGGCAGTCTACATACCCAGTTGGCGGCTTTCCGCGATAATCTCATTCCCGACCTGTCGGTTGAGTATTTTGCCGATATGTATGCCCAGACCATCGCCTACGGACTGTTTGCCGCCAAGTGCACCATCCCTGATAAGAAAGACTTTACCCGCTTCGACGCTGCTCAAAATCTTCCAAAAACCAACCCTTTCCTCAGGAAGCTATTCCAGCATATCGCTGGCTATGAACTCGACGACCGCATCGCCTGGCTGGTGGACGACCTGGCGCAGGTGCTGGCGCTGGCAGATATGGAAGCTGTCCTGAAGAACTTCGGCAAATACATCGGCAAGGAAGACCCGGTGGTGCATTTTTACGAAACCTTCCTGAAAGCCTATGACCCCAAAGTGCGGGAGATGCGTGGCGTCTACTACACCCCGGAGCCGGTCGTTTCTTACATCGTGCATTCCATTGACCATTTGCTGAAAACCCGCTTTAACAAGCCGCAGGGGCTGGCCGATGATAACACACTCATCCTCGACCCGGCCACCGGCACGGCCACCTTCCTCTACATGGTCATAAACGAGATCCACCAATCATTTGCCGGGCAGGAAGGAATGTGGAACGACTATGTAGCCGGGAAGCTGCTGAAGCGCATCTTCGGGTTTGAGTTGCTTATGGCTCCCTACGCCGTCGCTCACCTCAAGCTGGGGCTATTGCTAAAGGAAACGGGTTACAAATTCCATAGTGACGAACGCCTGCATATCTACCTGACCAACACCCTAGACGAGGCTTTTAAGCACTCCGAGACGCTCTTTGCACAGTGGATAAGCGAGGAAGCCAACGCCGCAGCAGAGATAAAAAAAGACAAGCCGATTATGGTGGTGCTGGGTAATCCACCGTATTCTGTAAGCTCGGCCAACAAAAGTGAGCACATTGAAAAGCTGATGGAGCGTTACAAAACTGCGGTGCGGAATGAACGCAACATTCAACCTCTATCTGATGACTATATCAAGTTTATTCGTTTCGCTCACGAGCGTATTGAACGCACTGGTCACGGCATCATAGGTATGATAACAAATAGCTCTTATCTTTCGGGGCTTATCCACCGTGGAATGCGTGAAGAGCTATTGAAGACTTTCGATGAAGTCTATGTGCTGAACTTACACGGTAATGCCATGCTCGGAAAAACAGATCCTGATGGTAATCCAGATAAAAACGTCTTTGACATTAGGCAAGGTGTGGCAATTATACTGCTCGTGAGATGCCAAGAACATAAGGAACTTAGTAAAGTACACTATAAAGAACTATGGGGAATAAGAGAAATAAAATACGATTATCTCTCAAGTAGTAATATCAGTGACACGGAATGGCAGATTCTTAATCCTACATTACCCTATTTCTTCTTTGTGCCCGCAAATATTGAGTTCAAGGAAGAATATGAAAAAGGGTGGAGTATTACCGACGTCTTTCCTATTTATTCGAGTGGAATTAAAACACACCGTGACCATCTTGTCATTGATTATGATGACACAGTCCTTAAAGAACGGATAACCAACTTTAGGGGGTCCCAACTAAGCGATGAGGAGATAAGGGAAAGTTTTGGTCTGGAAGATACAAATAGCTGGAGTGTAGCAAACGCTCGAAAAGAAATTCGTGATGAAAATAATTGGGAAAAAGCATTTACTAAGTGTCTGTATCGTCCATTTGATATACGGCCTATTTTTTTCCATAAAGCTTTAATTGAGCGTACCCGTCCTGAGGTCATGCATCATATGTTGAGCGGGGAGAACATTGCATTAATATCTATGCGGCAAGTAGCCATGAATGAACCATATTCCCATTTCGGCGTTGCACAAGTTGTAGTAGACAATCGCGCCTTTTATAGTAATAGAGGTATTCAATGCTTGTTTCCTCTCTATCTCTACCCTGCTGAAGGCGAGATGCAGTTTGAGGGTGGTAAACGTCGCCCTAACCTGAACACGGAGTTCATCAAAGACATTTCCGGCAAACTGGGGCTGACCTTCGTTGAAGACGGCAGGGGAGACCTTGAGCAGACCTTCGGTCCGGAGGACATATTCCACTATGCTTACGCCATCTTTCACTCTCCCACCTATCGCACCCGCTACGCCGAGTTCCTCAAGATAGACTTCCCGCGCCTGCCGCTTACCTCGGATAAAGCGCTTTTCAAGGCACTGGCAGAAAAAGGCGCCGAATTGGTATCCCTGCACCTTATGGAGTCGCCCGCGCTAAATAATCTCATTACAGAGTATCCCGTCACCGGCGACAACACCGTGGACAAGGTAAGCTACGATGACAATAACCAGCGGGTCTACATCAACAAGACACAGTATTTTGAAGGCGTGCCGCCGGAGGTCTGGAACTTCCACATCGGCGGCTACCAGGTCTGCCAGAAATGGCTCAAAGACCGTAAGGGCAGGACACTCACCTATGATGAGTTGACCCACTACCAGAAGGTCATCGTAGTCCTGAAAGAGACTATCCAGCTCATGGCAGAGATAGACGACCTGATTCCGGGGTGGCCGGTGGAGTAGAGAGCGGTCACGGTTTGCAGTTATCATTGTATCAAGCAAATGGGATGACATCTTTAGCAATTAAACCATGCTAACTTCACTCTGGGCAACAAGCAGGTTAGGAAATTCTAAGGATGAAAATATGCATAGAGACTAGTGCCATAATAGGCTTTCTAAAAGGGGAGTTTGATTGCCAACCTATTGAACAGCTATTGACCTTAGCCGAAGCTGGGGAAGTAGAGATTCTTGTGTCCAGCTTTGCCTGGGATGAGGTCTACAAACCTCTTAATGAGCTAGGCAATAGTAAAAAGGAACGTCTCAGACAAATGGTGCAGCATTTGCCGAAAGTAGCACGATCGGGAGAGTGGAGACTTGGTTTTGATGTATTGGGACATGAAGGCTCTGCCGAAATAGAGCACTCTCTTTCAAGAGCCAGTCGATCGGACAAAGAACAGTTTCTGAGCTACGCATCCCTTGGCTTGGATTTCTTCGTTACCAAAGATAAGCACTTTTTGAAAGAGTCGGTGCGGACTGACTTCAAGAGGAAATATAGCTTTCAAGTTGGAAACCCAAAAGACTGTGTAGATTGGATTAAGAAGAGCCAGACTTCATGACTTTTCATAATACACTTTTCGTCATGTAGAATTGTTCCCGACCCAAAATTCCCTCATAAATCTATTTCATGTTACATGCCTATCTCATAACTCAGAAAGATACTACGGGTAGTGGTATGTCCTGGAAAGGAAAAGGAGGCATCATGTATGGTATTTATAAATGGAGGGGCATGGAAGTGAAGGAAGCTATTGGGCACATTTGCTCCTTGACTGTATTGAGAAAGTTCTAAATTTGCCTTATT
>JAHJRU010000049.1 GCA_018830745.1 Chloroflexota bacterium | reverse complement strand
TTTTGGTAAGACGGTGGAGCAAAATCTGGAGACATTAAAGCGCCTGTCTGAACTCAAAGCCCTGAACCTGCCTATCCTGTTAGGCACGTCCCGCAAGTTTATGCGTGACCGGCCCTTTGACCAGCGCCTGGAAGCGACCGCCGCCACCATTGCCATCGGCATCGCCCATGGGGCTGATATGGTTCGGGTTCATGAAGTCGAACCGATGGTTCAGGTATGCCGCATGAGTGACTCCCTAATGAGGAGAAAGCCGAATGAGCAGTCAAGCGACCAGAGTATATCTTAGCCTCGGTTCTAATATGGGGAACCGTCAGGAAAACCTGAACCTGGCACTGGGCATGCTATCGCAAAGGACACGCCCGGGAAAGGTCTCTTCGGTATATGAAACTGACCCGGTGGATAACATTAATCAACCACGCTTTTTGAACCTGGTATGTGAATTATATACGTGGCTGGAGCCGCCCCAACTGCTGGCTTTAGCCAAGGGAATTGAGTCCAAGATGGGGAGAACCGGTAGAACCAAGGAGCCCCGCCCCATCGATATCGACATATTGCTCTACGGCGACCAGCATATTGAAACCCCGGATTTGGTTATACCCCACCCCCTGCTGCATGAACGAGCCTTCGTGCTTATTCCACTGGCAGAGATTGCCCCTGAGCTGGTACATCCGGTACTGGGCAGGACTATTCTAGCGCTAAAAGAGACACTGACAACGCCGGTACAGGGCGTGTTCAAGTGGGAAGGAGAACAGGATAGTGTATGAAGTCTGCATCGAGCATGAATTTGACGCCGCCCACTATTTGCGGGGCTATCAGGGCAAGTGCGAGGCCTTGCACGGGCACCGCTATCGGGTGGTGGTCAAAGTAAAAACTGCCCAGCTTAACGCCATCGGCCTGGCTTATGATTTTACCGATTTAAAGCGTCACCTGAATGACATCCTGGCGCGGTTTGACCACACCTGTATCAATGATGTGCCACCCTTCGACCAGATAAATGCCTCGGCGGAGAATATCGCCCGCACCTTCTATCAGGAACTGGAGCCGAAGTTAGCCGAAGCCCCGGTCACTATTTCCAGCGTCGAGGTATGGGAATCTCCCCAGACCAGCGTCACCTATACGCCGGACTGACCCTGCTGGTCGGGCGGTAAAAGGTTGGGGATGGTTTCCTTTATGGGGTAATGTACCTGGCACTTCGGGCAGTACAGGGAACCGGCCACTATTTCCTCCTCGTTTTCCTCCCCCACGGTGAGCTCCAGGTCTCCCTTGCATACCGGACAGGCCAGAATCTCCATCAACTCTCGTTTCATGGGTTTATTATAACACAACACACAAAAGCCTTTTATCATATGGCTAGCTGTATTCATTTTTAGTTGATAATGTCATTGCGAGCCGAAGGCGAAGCAATCTCGTACCCCATTATAACCGCCGCTTGAGATTGCTTTGTCGCCACGCTCCTCGCAATGACAGTTAAGACGACCAAATGCAAACAGAACCATATGGTTAGCGCCTTGCCTTTTCGTCCCGCTTCCACTACAATCCAGTTAGACTAAACAGGAGGGATTAACATGGCAAAGTTAACTGAAGAAGCCAAAAAAATAATAAGCGAGTTCGGTCCGGCACTCATAGCCACCGCCAGCAAAGAAGGTAAGCCCAATGTCTCACCCAAGGGGTCATTTCGGGTCCTGGATGATGACCATGTCGTCTTCGCCAATATCGGCTCACCACGCACAATGGCAAATCTCAAGGAGAACCCGCAGTTAACGGCTATATTATTTGACCGCTCTACCCGCAAGGGCTGCCGCGTCTGGGGAAAGGCTGAGGTACTCAATAGCGGCGACCTGTTTGATTCCCTTTCCAAAGAGTTTGCCCCGATGAAGATGACCGTTAAAAGCGTGGTCGTAGTAACGCTGGATGAAGTAGCCACCTTTTAGATTCCGGTGACCGCAGGCTAAAATAGTTTACAGGTTAAACCATAGTGATAGTAGTCAAGGACAATCGAATCCAGGTTGAGCGTCTGGAGCTTGGGCCTTTTGGCACCAATGCCTATATTCTAACGGACCGGAAAACACATGACAGCGTGGTAATTGATGCTCCAGCCGATGCCAGCACTATGGTGGATAGATTGAAAGGCACCAGCCCCAGATACATTTTGCTGACGCACAACCATATGGATCACCTGGGAGCCCTCGACGAGTTACGCGCCAGGCTGGGCATACCGCTGGGTGCTCATCCTGCCGATAGCCACCGCCTTTCTTCGCCGCCGGAGATATTGCTCGATGACGGCGATATCATATCGTTCGGCGACATTAAACTGGAAGTGCTGCATACCCCCGGCCATACTCCCGGCAGCCTGTGTTTCGTAGCCGGAAAGTATTTGATAGCGGGGGACACGGTATTCCCCGGTGGGCCCGGTAAGACCAACTCGCCGGATAGCTTGAGGCAGATAATCGAATCCATAACCGGCAAGATTTATGTCCTGCCGGACGACACCGAAATATACCCCGGCCACGGTGACTCTACCACGGTAAAGCAAAGCAAAGAGGAATTCGTGGTATTCTCCTCCCGGCCCCACGACCCCGGTCTTTTCGGGGATGTGCTCTGGCTTACCTCCTGATTACCACCACACCTCTACCCGGTGGAATGCCTCACCCAGTTCATACTTCTCCCCCTGTGCCCTCTCTTTAGCCCACTCCCTCAGGAACTCCTCCAGATTGGGAAAATCCTCTACCTGGCTTTTATGGCAACGCAAAGCGGCCACCTTAATATCAAAGGTATCGGTGATATCTGAACGGAAATTGGGGTCTTCAGTTCCCCAGAGCCATATTTCGCTGACTTTATGGGGCTCAAGCCCTTCTTCCAGCAAATCGGGATAAGCCAGATGGTCACGGGCATAAGGAAAAACAGCATCCAGGACGACCTGGCCGCTAATCCGATGATCCCGGTGCCAGAGATAGCGTCGATACGGGTCAGCCGCTATGACTATTTCAGGGCGAAATGTCCTTATCTGGCGTACAATCTCCTTCCTGAATTCAGGCGAATCTTCCAGGGTCTGGTCCTCAAAAGGCAGGAAAACAACCTCCCTCACGCCGAGGGTTTCGGCGGCATCCCTTTGCTCCTGTTGCCTCATTTTCACCAGTTCCTCTGGCTTCATATTGCGGTCACTGGTGCCCTTATCACCTCTGGTGCACACCACATACACCACGCTCTTTCCCTCCCGCACCAGACGGGCTACCGTCCCGGAAGTACCGAACTCGGCATCATCCGGGTGTGCCGTAAATACCAGTGCATAGGCTGGCTCCACCATTATGCCTGCCCTCCTCGATTTAAGATACCAGCTAAATATTGTATAGCATTTGCTGAGTTGATACAATTATGTCTGGAGGACACACGCTTGTTACCATGACTGATTCTGCTTATATCATCAGGAACTATAAACCATCGGATTTCGCCAGATACAGTCGGCTATATCAGGAAACAGCCAGGATAGAACCCGGAGAACACTGGCCCTCACCGCAAAAGCTGCGCGAAGGATTAGGCTACCCCAACTATTCATCGGAACGGGACTTGTTTATCGTTGAAACCGCCACGGGCATAGTCGGCTGTATGAATGTGGTATCAGAACATCAGATAGGCCGGGGCATCCTTAACTGCCTGATACACCCGGAGCACCGCCGACAGGGCTTGGCTTCCAAACTACTCGTTCATGCCCTACGCCGCGCCAAAGAACTGGGAGCCGCAGCAGCCCAGATAAGCATGCGGCAAGGCGATTCGGCAGCCCAAAATGCCCTCTCCAAGCTTGGTTTCAGCCTTGTCCGCCATTTCCGGCAAATGAAAGTGAACATGGCTGACCTTAATGAACATGAAACCAGCCAGGCATTTCTCCGATGTTGTCACTTACAAAGCGGTGAAGAAGCGTCCTTAACCAAGGTTCAAAATCGCTCCTTTGCCGGCAGCTGGGGATACCACCCCAATACCGTGGAGGAAATAACCTACCGGCTTGGGCTAAGCCGGTGCTCCGCTGATGATGTAGTGCTGGCTAACGATGGCAACCGCATTAGCGGCTATTGCTGGACGAATATTACCAGCGAGAGCGAAGGGCAAATCTACATGATTGGCGTGGACCCTGACTATCAGGGGCAGGGCATCGGCAGAAGGGTGCTGCTGGCCGGATTATCCCATCTCAAAAGTAAATGCTTCCCGGTAGCGGAACTTACCGTAGATAGTCAGAATAAGGTGGCTTGCACCCTTTACGAGTCAACAGGCTTTAAGGTTCACGATGACATCCTGTGGTACGAGAAGGCAGTAAGTTAGCCTGCCGGAGCAAGATAGTTATCTAATACCTCGCTACACTGTCCGGCAAACGCCCGGGCGATATTAGACCAGCTGTACTGACTTACTGAAGCCCGAATCGAGAGGGCATTTCGTGAATCTGCGTCTGGCTCTGAGATTGCCGCCGCTATTTTATCAGCCATTTGGCATGGACTATTATCCGGCAGGACATACCCTGTCTCTCCCGAGCAAATAACATCCCTGAAACCGCCTACATCCGTAGCCACCACCGGCGTCCCGCAAGCCAGGGATTCCAGAGCCACCAGCCCGAAGGTCTCGTAATATGAGGGGTTTACGCAGACATCAGCCGCACTGTAAAAGAGAGGTAGCCTCTCCTGCTCTATCAGTCCCAGGAAAGTAACTGAGTCCGCTATATTAAGATTCTCCGCTAATTGCCTTAGCCTGGCTATCTCGTCCTGGCTATCTTCACCACCACCGATTATCACCAGTCGTGGCTGCAAATCATCGGCCAAATATCCGATAGCTCTAATTAACTGGTCTATTCCCTTTAAGGGCTCAATGCGGCCAACAAACAGGATAAGTTTATTATCACCAAAGCCCAGGCGTCTCCTGGCAGTGGCCTTATCCACCGGCCGGAACAAGTCCAGGTTCACCCCGCAGGGGATAACCGATATTTTGTCTGGCGAAGCTCCCAAATGCCAGGCGAGGGCT
>JAHJRU010000048.1 GCA_018830745.1 Chloroflexota bacterium | reverse complement strand
TCTGTTCCCGCCAACAGCCGCCCGATGTTGTCCCGGTGCATGGCAATAATCAACAACGCACCGGCCAGAGAATAAGCCAGATACTCAACAGGAGAACCGCCCAAAAGGGTAAGCAGCAACAAGACGGCAAATGCACCGGCTGCCCCGGCCATAGACCCCACCGAGGCGAATCTGGTCAAAGCCATGGCAGCCAACAGAATGACTGCACCGATAACGGCCGCCAGCAGGGATAAGGCAGCCAGTCCACCAAAAAAGGTAGCCACTCCCCTGCCACCACGGAATTTGAGGAAGACCGGCCAGATATGCCCGACCACAGCAGCCAGGGCGGCACCGGAATGCGCTACCACTTCTCTCAGAGTTAAGTCGCCTACCACCAGGTCGCTCCCCCCGACGATAAGCCCGGCAAAGACCACCGCCAGCGACCCCTTAAGTATATCCAGGAGGACCACCAGAAGCGCCGCCTTTCTGCCAGATGTCCTTAACACGTTGGTCGCCCCGGTCTTGCCACTACCGTAATCCCGGACATCCACCCGGCTGCTTACCCGGCTCACCAGAACACCGAAGGGGATAGAACCCACCAGGTATCCCACAATTATGGCGCCAATATATTGAGCCAATATCATGTCTCACCCCTGGTCTTGAAAACCAGGCGAAGCGGAGTACCCATGAAGCCGAATGACTGGCGCAGCTTATTCTCCAGGTACCGATGATAGCTAAAATGTATCAGGCGCGGGTCATTTACGAAGAAAACAAAGGTAGGGGGATTGACCTCTGCCTGGGTGACGTATAAAATCTTGAGTCTCTTCCCCCCAGAGCGCGGTAGATTGTGAGCCGCTACTGCCGCCTGCACCACATTATTCACCACCGATGTAGAGAGCCTCTTCAGCCTCTCCTGATATACTTCATAGGCCTGCCCCATAATCTTCTCCACCCCCTGCCCGAACTTGGCGGAAATATAGAGTATCGGAGCATAGGTCATAAACTTGAACTGGCTCCTGATGTATCTATCCCACTCAGCTACATTCTTGTCTTCCACCAGATCCCACTTATTTACTACCAGCACTACCCCTTTAGCCATCTGCTGAATGTAGCCGCCAATATGCATATCCTGAGCCGTCACCATCTCACTGGCATCAAGCACCAGCAGGGCTATATCAGCCCGGTCAATCGCTCGCAGGGCACGGATGACGCTGTACCGTTCCACCCCCACACCCAAACGCCCACGTCGCCTGATACCAGCCGTATCAATAAGTAACACACTTTCGCCCCTGAAGTCAAGCCAGGTATCTATGGCATCCCTGGTAGTGCCCGGCACCTCACTGACAATAGTCCGCTCATGCCCCAATAGAGCATTCAACAGCATGGATTTCCCCACGTTAGGTCGGCCGACAATGGCTATCTTCATGGCCTCCTGCCCGACTTTAACCGGGGCTGGAGCAGGCAATAAAGCGATGACTTTGTCCAGCAGTTCAGCCGTACCGCGGCCATGAAGCGCACTTATGGGCAGGGGCTCACCAAAACCCAGTTCATAGAATTCTACGGCCGCTATTTCAAACCGTGGATTATCAGCTTTATTAGCCGCCAGTAATACGGGCTTGCTCACCCGGCGTAGCTGGTCGGCAATTTCCAGTTCAGAGGGAGTCACCCCATCCCGGACATCCACCAGAAAAACGATGACGTCTGACTCGACGACGGCCGCCTGTACCTGCTCGTTCACCCCTTCATCAATGGGCGATTCCGCATCCGGCACCAGACCTCCGGTATCAACCATTATGAAATCAACCCCCTGCCATGAAATATCGGCGAATATGCGGTCACGGGTTGTCCCGGGCAGGTCTTCGACAATTGCCAGCCGCTTACCCGCCAGCCGATTCAATAAAGCCGATTTACCCACATTCTGTCGTCCGATAATGGCTACAATAGGTTTGACCACTTCAGTCTGCACCCCCTCACCCTTTATCCCTCTCCCCTTATGAAGGGGAGAAAGTCAACAATTACAAGTGCGCCTAAGACAATCTGTGCAATGGCTAACTTCATATCTCCACCTCTTTCCTTTGCAGGAGATACCCTAACTTAACAGGGTGTTTAAGAGGAGGTAGCACCCCTCTTTCTTCATCTCTCCCCCTCCCTCAAAGGAGAAGGGGATTAAGGAGGTGAGGTAGACAAATATCGTTACTTCGCCCCTACCAGCTCTTTGGCGAACTTCACACTGGGCGGCTCAATCTCGGTTTTAGCCGCCCGGTTCATCTCCACGATGTTATCCCGGAAGTTCTGCACGAAGCCGTTATATTCCATCACAAAGCGGTTATACTGCTCGATGGTTTCCCGCGTCATCTCAACCTTTTGCGACAGCTCGTAAAACTGCTCGATATACTCGTAATAATGCGTGGTCATAAGCCACAACTCGTTGAGATAAGCGCGGCGGTAAACATCAAATCGCCTGGTTCTAATGTCACTCTCAACCCGCACGATAAAGCTTTCGCACCAGGCATCAAAAACCCGCTGTGACACACCGCAGGACCGCGCCCAATCCCATATTTGCGGATTCTCAACAGCAAACAGGGTGTCAATCACGCTGAAGATAGAGAGAGCGGACTTTCCCATAAAGCGGCGATTAAAATAGCTGGCCAGCTGCCTGAGCTTGAGAAGGGCAAGCTCCAATTCCCGCTCTCTGGTACTGAGCACGGCCATTACCAGGCCGATAATCAGAATAATAACCAGCACCGCGGCGAAATTTTCAATCTGCCAGCCAGCCCGGTAGCCGAATATCGCCAGTGCGGCTATCACAATAGGGCTCCAGCCCCGACCTACTATGGTTCGTAATAACATCATACTGCTGTCCCCCTTATTGATGGTTATCCGGCGGCAATCTCCAGACCACCTAACATTTCCGCCAGCAGCGCTTTCTGCAGGTGCATCCTGTTTTCTGCCTGGTCAAAGATT
>JAHJRU010000047.1 GCA_018830745.1 Chloroflexota bacterium | reverse complement strand
CGTAAACTTACTATCTGGTCTTCCCTTGCCATAAAACCTCCTTTATCCATTTTGCTGATGGGTCTCACTTTGACCTGCGTGCAAAATATTCTAATATTAAACTCAAGGAGTAGCTACCGTCAAGTATTATTCCGTGAACACCTTGAAAAATTGTACGGGATGTAGCAAAATACTGATTACTCTTTGGATGAAAATACCGTGACAAACCACCAGAAATTAGGAGGGTTTAATGAAACAGAGCGAACCAGCATATAGAGACATAAATAGCATTCTAAGGGATATGGCTGAACGTTACCCTAACAAGGTTTATATCGAGAGCCTGGACCAGGGTAAAAACATCACCTTTGAGCAAACACGTCATTGGTGTAACAAAGCCGCCAATTTACTAAAGGATAAGGGGATAACCGCAGGAGACAAGATAGCTCTCATTGGAGAAAACTCGGTAGAGGCCCTGCTAATCTACTTTGGTATATTAAATTACGGAGCTGTTGTTGGTCCGATAAACGTTGAAGAAAGCAAAGAGAATGTTTACCGCTTGCTTGACCTGGCTAAACCAAGGATAGTTATCTATAACAAGGAGCTAACATTCGACCAAGACAGATACCAGGCGGGACTATGGATGCCTTACGGCGACCTGGGTATGGCAAATGAGCCAGATGACGGATTGTTTAAGACACTGGAGAACTATAGTTCCGAGTTTGATTCTCCGGTGGGCACCAAGGATGACCCTGCCACGCTGGTTTTTACTTCGGGGACTACTGCGATACCGAAGATCGTGATATGGACTCGCGAGGCTGTCTATTACATCCCGCTGGACACCGTGGACAGGATGCACCTTACAGAACGAGACGTCATTTTGGAATACCGGGCTTACAGCTGGGCTTCTCCTCAATGCCTGACTATTCTGCCAAGCTTGATGACAGGCGCTACTCTTGTATTGGCGAGAAAATTTTCCCGCACACGCTTCCCCTCATGGCTGAAGGATAATAATATTACCATATGCGTTGGCGTACCTGCCACCCTGAACATGCTGCTTGAAGAGGAAGTTCCTTTGCATAAGAAAGATGTCCCTTCTCTGCGATTTATAACTAGCAGCACCGCCCCTTTAATGGTAAAGAATCTATTAAGGTTTGAGGAAAAGTATGGTATTCTCATTAATCAGTTAGCCGGTAGCAGCGAAGGCGGGGTAATCTGCATGAATGACCCGGTTAATCTCAATTATCCGGAGAAAAGAAAGATTGGTTCTATTGGTTTGCCTTGTCGGTACAAGGAGGTTTTAATTATTGATGATGACGGGAACGAACTCCCTAGAGGGCAGGAGGGAGAGATACTGGTCAGGGGAAAATCAAGGGCAGTAGGCTACTTGGGAGCAGATGGCGAAATTAGCCGGTTCCCGGAAGACGGTTTGCATACCGGCGATTTAGGCTACATTGATGATGACGGGTATGTTTATATTACCGGCAGGAAGAAAGACTTGATTATCAGAGGCGGGGTAAATATTGCTCCCATGGAAATAACTACCTGTCTGATGGAGCATCCCGCGGTGCAGGAGGTGGCAACCATTGGCGTCCCTGACGACGTACGTGGTGAGGAGGTTGCCTCCTTTGTTGTTGTCAGGGAAGGCGAGAAACTAGATGAAGATGCTCTTATTGAGCACTGTAAGAAAAAGCTCCCCGATTTTAAAATCCCCAAGACAATACATTTTCTTAAGGAGATACCTAGAACCGAAAGAGATAAGCTGTCAAAGGTGGGGCTGTTGAACATCTGGGAGGGGAAGCGGAAGAAGCAGTAGAGGCTGGGGATAAACTGGGTAAAGTGACAACTTACCGCGATGATACTGTGACAAGCAGGGGAACCGGGTTTTACGGCTGGATAATAGTTGCCGCTTCCATTTTGGTGACCACAATAGCCTTTGGCTCGGGCTACTCTTTTGGGGTTTTTATTACTCCGTGGCGAGAGACCTTTGGCTGGACTACAACAGCCATCTCGGCAGCCTACTCAATCTGTCTTTTCTTCTATACGGGTATGGGGGTTTTGGCCGGGTGGAGTGCTGATAGATACGGGCCCAAGGCAGCCGTCATGACCAGTGGTATCCTCATTGGCTCGGGATTAGTATTGACGAGTCAGGTCATTGCCATCTGGCAGCTTTACATCAGCTATGCGCTAATTGGTATGGGCATGAGCTGTACGTACAGTCCCCTCATGACTACGGTGTCACGATGGTTTGACCAACGCAGAGGTCTGGCTTTAGGCATAATCGGCTCGGGAATCAGCGCTGGCCCATTAATTGCTGCGCCGGTGGCAAAGTGGCTGATCTCCGGTTACGGTTGGCGTCCTACTTTTCTGGCTATGGCATGTGCTTCCACGTTTATAATAGCCGCCGCATTCATGCTAAAGAAAAGACCACCGGATGACGGGGAACTGTTAACAATAAATACAAAAAATAGTGTAAGAGGCGAAACCCTCACTGAATCAATCAATTTTACCCTCAAAGAAGCTGTCCGCACCAGGGTGTTCTGGCTCCTTTGTGGCGTTTTTTTTGGCGTTGGTTTTGGCCTGCAGATGGTTATTGCCCATATTGTTGCCTACGGCGAAGGGAGAGGGCTGCCTCCAGTAGTAGCCGCGATTGTCCTCAGCGCAGTTACCGGGGGCAGTATTGCCGGCAGGATACTTTTGGGCATGGTCTCGGACCGGATTGGGAGAAAAAAGACCCTGGCGATTTCCATATTCCTTGAGGCGTCAATGATTGTGGGGTTAATAGTTGCTACACACCCGTGGATGTTTTTTCTCATTGCGGCTATTTTTGGCTTCGGTTACGGTGGGCACGGAACCCAGTTTCCAGCACTGATTGGAGAGACACTGGGACTCCGCCATATGGGAGCAATATTGGGAACCGCCGTCTTTTTCTGGGGTATCGGTGGTGCTCTCGGTACTGTTATAGCTGGCTATGTATTTGATATTACCCACAGTTATGGCGCTGCCTTTACTATGGGAGTTATAGCTATGTTGATGGCGCTGGCAACGACTTTCTTCGTAAAAAATCCGAAAAGCTTATCGTGATGCGCTGTGGATAATTAAGCCCTACATGGTAGGCAAGCTTTTCTTGCCGAAGGGTCAACATCATACTAACCAGCCGGTCAAGGTCTTGCGTAGTAAGCCGCTCGTGGTCGAAAAGAAAATCCAGGATCAAGTGGCAGATGTAAAGGTCATTGGTTTTTTGGTAGTGTATCAAGTTGAATAAGGAACGATTTTCTATGAGGTGCCAAAATAAGCAAATGTTCAATGAGCCAACAATTCGCTAAAATGTTACCATAGCTGGCAATCTAACGTAATATACAGATCAGGAATCGCTGCTAGCTTCTCTGTACCTAACGGAATGCATTCGGTTAGATAACGGGTCTGAATTCACAGCTAGGGCAGTGAGGAGGTGGCTTAACCGCTTAGGAGTGAAAACACTCTTCATTGAACCGGGCAGTCCCTGGGAGAACGGGTATATTGAGTCTTTTAACGGTAAGCTATGAGATGAGCTCCTGGACCGGGAGATCTTCCCCACACTTGAAGAAGCGAAGATATTGATTGAACAATGGCGTAGGGAGTATAATCACATCCGACCGCATAGCTCGCTGGGTTACCGGCCACCTGCACCTGAAGCTGTCATGGCGAAAATACTAACTTAAAAGGTGGACCAATTAATCGGGGCAGGTCAATAGTTTAAATTAGGTTTCCAAATGACAGCGGTGACACAAACGCTAGCCTTAAAGGCAAATGTTATTATCAAACGTTTAAGCTCGTTAAACTATGCAAATTTATCGAACCGACTCGTTTTAAGGCGAGGGGATTGTCCTGCTGAAGTGCCCCCCCATTCATTGAAGGCACAGGACTGTCAAGAAGATATGGCATATGCAAAAGAGACCAGTTACAGATGATTCGGTAGTCAAAGCAGATGTCCTGGTTATCGGTGCCGGGATAGCCGGTATATTTGCCGCAATTGAAGCTAACGACCTCGGTGCCGATGTTACACTTATTACTAAAGGACTCCTTGGCCAGGACGGTGCTGCTACGTGGATGGCCGGTTATGGCCTTCAAGCTGCCTTGTATCCCCCAGATAGCCCTGAAATCCATGCCCAAGACACGATAAAGGCAGGCCGCTTTTTAAATGACCAAGAACTAGTCTATACATTAACAAAGGAGATACCCGCGCTGGTTAGAAAGCTTAATCGATGGGGAGTAAGGTATCGTAAGGAGAATGGTAAATTTGTCATGTGGCGCTTGCCGGGTGAAACCTATCCCAGAGTTCCAGCCTTGGCTAGAGCCGGCCAGTATGCCGGGCACGAGTATCGGCGGGTACTTACCAAGGAGATAAGACGACGCAACATAAAGGTATTAGAGGATATAGCGATTGTTGACCTTCTCCAGTCTGATGGCAGCGTGGTAGGCGCGGTAGGGCTTGATATCAGGCAAGGTTCATTGAATGTGTTCAAAGCCAAGTCAACCATCTTGGCCACTGGCGGTCACATGGGTTGCTACCGGGTTACAACTTCGCCTTGTGCCACCGGTGATGGAAGTGCCATGGCTTATCGTGCCGGCGCAGAGATTGCCGACATGGAATTTGCTGACTTTTATGCCTACACCGCAATATGGCCCCCGATAACAGTTGGAGAGATTTGGCCCACCGCCTTTCGTTATGAACTAAACGGTATTCTTTATAACGGAGTTGGTGATGATTTTATGCGGAGGTACACTGGGGCAAAGAATGTACCCCCAATGGCCATTCAAAGAGAAGTCCAAGAGGGAAGGGGCTCTGCTCATGGAGGGGCATATCTCTCAATACGACACTTGCCAGCTAACCTTATCCGCAATTTTTTGGATCAAGTGGGGGGGGTCAAGTGGCTGGAAAGGTTGGAGGCAGTAGGTTTTGATATCTATAACGATGCAGTTGAAGTAGCTCCGGCAGGTCTTTGCTCATTTGGCGGCTGTAACATAAACTTGAAGTGTGAGACAAATATCCACGGACTATATGCCGCTGGGGAAATAGCCGCTCGTAGAGAAGGAGCCTATACTACTGCTGGAAATAGCATCCCGCTGTGTATGGCTCTGGGCTGTATAGCCGGAAGAGAGACCGCAAGAAGGGCGAGTGAGATTGAAATACCCAGAATAGATGAGGAGCAAGTGGATGAGTTATATAGAAATATGCTTGTTCCCATGGAACGAGAAGAGGGATTGAGTCCAATCCAGGTAAAACAAGCGATTCAAGATATCCTGGGAGAATACGCCGGCCTTGTAGGAAGAACCAAGGAGCGATTAGAGAAAGGCTTAAGTGAGATTGAGAGACTAAGGCAAGAGGATTTGACCAGGCTGTCAGTATCGGCCAAGAATAAGAAGTTCAATCTAGAATGGGCTGGCGCTATAACGGTACGTAATATGACCGACATTACTGAACTAATCATCAGAGCGGCACTTACGCGGACGGAAAGCCGGGGGCTTCACTTCAGGGAGGATTTCCCTGAGGAGCACCCGGAATGGCTCAAGCGCATCATAATGGTGAAAAGGGGAGAGAAGGTGATAACTACCATTGAGCCGGTTACCTTCCCCTATATGAAACCGCCAGCAACCGGAAGTTGAAGATGGATAATGGATTAGCCAAGGTAAAAATATTTAAGTTTGACCCTGCCGTGGATAAAGAGCCGCGATATGATACCTATGAGGTTCCTTATGAGGGGCACAGTGTGTTGGACGTCCTAATCTATATATATGAAAAATATGACCCCGGTTTGTCATT
>JAHJRU010000046.1 GCA_018830745.1 Chloroflexota bacterium | reverse complement strand
AGCCGGCAGCAAAAAGGCCAGCCTGGCGGAACAGCGGGGTTTTTGTCCAAGAGTCAATGATTCTCTCTGCTGCGCCCAAATATTGATGTTTCCCGGTAATAGTATAGAGTTCCACCAGCTCTTCAGCCAACAGGCCGCATACGGTCGAGAAAGAGGATGTTTTGATAACCGCCAACCTCAAAGCTGGTATCACCCTGTTAGGCACCAAGCCGTTGAACTTCCCTATATAAACCAGCAGGGCATCAGCCACTTCAACGGCTAAATTCAAATAAAACTCATCGTGGGTCAGACGATATAGGGATACCATGCCCAGTAAAGCATCGTGGTGGTCATATAATGAGACTACCTGCCAGTTCGTGCGGGAAATTCTTGCCTGCTTCTCCAGGTCACAGGTAGAGACGTAAAGACCACAGGGCAGACGGAAATCCCTTACCCATAATTCCATCTGGTTCTTGACAAATGCCAGGGATTCATCATCACCGAATTCCGTGCCAAACCAAGCAACAAAGAGCAGATGGTCTCCGATATCATCGAAGTCGGCTATAACCGGCGACCATTTCTCCTGCCGGGACCAGAAGAAACGCGAAGCTATCAATCCACGGCTGTTGCGGGTTGCCTGATGCCTGATGAAGTCCGAGGCATCCCTGGCCAGAGTCCGGGAGAGTTCGATATGCTCACTGGTCACTATTGGCCCTTTCTGCATCGGAGTATTACCAGCCGGCAAAACTGAGAAAGCCAGCCATGCGTTACCCTGCCCAGTGCTACCGGCAAAAGTGATAAGCCGACAGTGTCCTCCAGGCGGAAGCCCACCTGCCTCAGGTATCTGGCTATGGTGAAATAGGTTATCGGCTCAAACGGCCCGTAGTTCCAGACCTCTTCCTTACCGAAGCGGTATTCCTTGAGATAATACGGCCAGTAGAAGCTGGCTTTATTTCTGAACGACAGAAGAAAAGAACCGCCGGGCGGTAACAGCCGCCATACTTCCCTGACTATAGGGCGAAAATCCGGCAACCCTTCCAATTTCTGAAAGCATACCACGCTGTCGATGCTCTCATCGGGCAAGGGTATCTTATCCACATCCCCCAGCGATGGAATTACCTCCCGGGATATTCCCATCCGCCTGAGCCTTTCCTGGGTGAAGGCGCACGGCTCATCGGATAGCTCAAAGATGTGGTACTCGCCCACGTCATCGTTGCTCGCTATCTGGGCGGTATGGGTACCGGCAAAGGGGAGCAGCTCCATCAGCCTCAGCCCCTTACCCGCGCCATGCAGCCAGCTGTTAGCCAGAGCGCACTCATTTTTAAATTCATCGCCGGCGCCGAAAGCAAAAGAATCCGGAGTCGGGGAGGTGGCTCTTATGCTATTATCCCGATACCGACTGATTTCACCCACAGTCCAGGTGCGAGGAGAGTAGACCGTAGGGTATGTTGCCTCAGCCGGAAAGTCGAACCCGTCAACGGAATACAGCTCGCCAACATCTTTTCTCTTAGGCGGCCGGGAGATTTCCTCCGGATAACCCAGCACCACCAGAGCGATTACCTCATAGGCATGCGGTACGTTTAATACCCTCTTTATTTCCAGGGTATTACCGATTCCGGTTAACCAGACACCACCCAGACCATTAGCGTGAGCCGCCAGCAGCATATTCTGAATAGCCGCCGCCGCACTCTGGTAGCTGGAGAGCTTATTGATGGAATATCCTCCCTGATACAGGACACAAATTGCCACCGGTGCCCTCTTTATGAGGGAATTGGCACCGGACCTCTTCACCACCTCATCTTTTATTTCATCACTTTCGATAAGAATGAACTTCCACAGCTGCTTGTTGCAGGCGCTCGGTGCCCACTGGGCAGCATCCAGTAGCTTAAGGATAACCTCCCGGGGTACACTCTTATCCTTGAACTTCCGTATGCTTCTTCGGTTCTTGATTGCCTCTTCGAGTTCCATAGCCTTGACCACTAGACAACAATTTCAGAAGTAAATATTTCGACCACTTTTTCCTTGGTGTAATCCTGGACTCTATAGAGTCCGTCCTCTCTTAGCTCCATTCGCCGCTTATCATCCTGGAGTAAGCTCACCAACTTATCGGTGAAGGCTGCCATATCCCCTTTGGGCACCACATACCGGTTCTGCCTCTCGGTTGCCATTTCCCTTACGCTCCCTACGTCAGTAGCCACAAAGGGCACGCCCATAGCCATCGCCTCAATCAGCACCCTGGGGAAACCCTCCTCATCCGAAGGCATTATCAGCAAGTCCGCCACGGCATAGTACTTAGCCACCTCCTGATTGGGAACACTGCCGACCAGCCGCACCAACTCTGCCAGACCATTCTCCTCGATCTCCCGTTCCAGCGTTTCCCGATACGGACCGTCGCCAACAATTAGAAAACAAACATCAGGAATCTGACGGCTGACTTCCTGGAAAATCCTCACCAGGTACTGTGTTCCCTTCCTGGGTGAAAGCCAGTGGATAAAGGCAACCACCTTTGAATTTGCCCCCAGCTCCATCTCTCGCCTGAGCTCTGGCTGCTTGAACTCGTCCGGCCTGAACCTCTCCAGATTAACCCAGTTGGGCATAACCTTGATTTTGCTTCTCTTTAGGCCGAAGCTGGTGGCATAATACTGACGCATCGTTTCCGAACCGGTGACCAGGAATTTGACCAGGCGGATGGAGAGAAGAAAAGCGTAGTCATCCAGCAGCTTAACCCTGATAGCCGACCAACTCAGCGCCCACCGGCTCATATATTCCTTCTTAAGACCACAATGCCAGTAAAGCGTTTGCCCTCCGAGCAAGCGGGTAACCAGGGAAGCGGCTATGGCACTGGAATATGACTGGTGCACATAAAATGTGCGGTAACCTTTCAACCGAATGACGGTGAATGTGAGAAGTCGCTCCAGCAGTCCTAGAATAAACGTGGCAAACCTGAGAACGTAGGTTCTTTTGACCGCCGTGAAAGCCGGGGGCTTGGCAGCTCTTTCAACCACCAGGAACACATCCATCAAGTGGCTGACATCCTCCAGAAACTCGTAAATGTGGAAGTAATGCTCCGCTATCAACGGGTCATAATTCGGTAAAACATAACACAGCTTCTTCTTCATTTACCCGCTACCATACCCTGCCACAAGTTGACCAGCTCTTTTACATTGCCATCGAAATCACGATACCTCAGAGTATTCTCATAACCCCGACGCCCCATCTCCTGCGCCTTCTCCGGATTGCCCAGCAGCCCGGCAATCTTTTCAGCCAGCTTTTCCGAATCGTCAAGAGGCACAATGTATCCGCTCTCACCATCAGTCACAATATCGCCGGCACCATTGACGTCCGTCACCACAATTGGCTTGGCCACAAAGGTAGCTTCCAGCAAGACGCGAGGGAAACCTTCGCTCCACGAGGGCAAGACAAAGACGTCACAGGCAGCCAGATACGAAGGTATGGCGTCATAAGGAATGACACCCATAAAGCGGACGTGGTCACCGATACCTAAAGTGCTACACAGCTTCTCAAGGCGCTCCCTCTCCGGGCCATCACCGATGAGCACCAACAGCGTCCTGGAGTGAGCCGACAATACCAGTTTTCCCGCCCTGAGCAGGTTAGGTATATTTTTTATCTTCTCCAGCACTCCGATGAAAAGAGCCATCTTATCATATTTATCCTGCAGCAGCTCCTCTCTCACGCCATCTCCCACAGCCCTGGTGAAGCCGGCTATATTTTCT
>JAHJRU010000045.1 GCA_018830745.1 Chloroflexota bacterium | reverse complement strand
AGTTTGAACTCATTTTTGAAATCATAACCCAGCTCTTCCGCCTTGCGCACCAGGTTCATTAAAAAGCTGGGCGTGCCAAAATAACCGGTTATACCGAGGTCGCGTATCATGTTTACCTGGAGCTCGGTGTTGCCGGTGCCTGCTGGAATGTTCACCAATCCATCGAGGGACAGAGCGTCCATGAACATGGAACCGGCGGCAAACAGAGGAGGCAGGGTGGAAATTACGCTGTCGCCCCGGCGCAGACCGGCCGCGTGGATTATTTTTAGCACCTTTCTGGCCGCTTCCGGAGAACTGATAGGGATGTGGAACGGCCCCGGTGAATACAGGATGCGGTAAAGGCTTTCCACGGGGACAGCCAGCAGCCCGCCATAGGGCGGGTTGTCCTTCTGTAATCCTATTACTTCGTCCCGGGTAATCAAGGGGATTAGCTCCAGGTCTCTGGTGGTACTTATCTGGGATGGCTTGACGCCGGCTTTGTCCATCCTGTCTTTCACCGCCGGTGCGTTGTCGTAGGCGAATTGAACCACCTGGCTTACCTGCTTATCGTAATGCTGCTGTCTTTCCTCAGGGGACATTGCCTGGTCTTGACTGTACAGCTCTTCCTTCATAGAAGGTCCTCCTCAAGCCGGTTAAACCCTTGCCCGGTGCCCAGGACACATATTTTATTGATTTTCACCTCTGGCAGTCCTTTTAATAGTGTCTGGTTACCGCTGAGCTTCCGCTTTAGTATATAAACACTATCCCGGCTAATGTCCCATGTGGCGCATCCGAGGGCGCCCTCCCAAGGGGATAGATATCCCAGTCTACAGCAGTCGCCATAAAGTAGACATCCATTCCAACGGCTTCCATTGAAGATCTGGCAAGGAGAGGAAACCTACAACCTTTACCCGGTTCCAAGGCTGAACAGTCTTTCTCCGAGCAGAAGGAACCTTTACAGGACCCACCACTGAACCCTACTGCCAGATAGTAACCGTCATAGAAGGCCTCTGATTCAAGTGTGGCCGTTATTTGATTCCGTGTTTTACTGAACTGGGCTTGGGAGGCTAGCGCTTCAGGCGGTCGTTTGCCGGCTAATAATTCGGTGGGCACCTTTATCCTGTAAAAAATAGCATAGCGGAATCTATCAACTAATATTCTTGTTTGCTCTGGTTCCATGGAGTAAGGGGGACAGTTTGCACTGGTTCCGAAATGCTCACATTTGGGGTACATACACTTCGCCCGGACTCTTTCGTCAATCATTACCATGTCGGTGGTGATAATCTGGGCATCGGTCGCCCCAAGGGCAATAGCCCTTGTCCTATATTTCTGTAGATCCTGTTGAAGTTCCGATTCAGAAATCGTATTTCTAATCTTACCAGCCATTCCGGGCCTCCTTCATTTACACTCTTGATATTCCGCCATGCCAAATTGAGCCTGGCTTGAAGACATACGGATCATCCAGCGGGGGAGAGACAAACAGAATGAGAGTGGCCACCTTATCCGGTCTGGGATCTAAGCACTCCAGCCTTGCCCAGGTTCTCTGGCTTCATTTCCCACATGTAGACGCTTACCGCTTCCTTCTTTACGTTTAATGTCTCCACGACGGCGTTGGTCAGTCTTTCACACAGCAACTGTTTGGTAGCTACGTCTCTGCCTTCCAACATGCTAATTGAGACTGTGGGCATTTCACTTTCCTCCTTCTCCTTGTTCAACACAATAATACAACCAAATATACACTATTATCCAGTAATTCATCCACCAGGATGCTCCCCCTTGCCATTTGAGCTTTATGAAAAGCTGGGAGGTCATTGCTTCGGTGGAGGGTACCGGCAGTAATCCTGTTTCAGGTACTTGTCGAAGAAACTTGCCATTATATCCGTGATTTCGGCGCGGGTTGGATAGAGAGCACCCCCAACGGAGACGAGGCAGTGACCGCAATTCCTTACTATCATCAATTCCACCGGGACAGAAGCGGTTAATAATCGGCGGTACAATTTTACCGATTGGCTCAGAAGCACTACATCGTCTTTTTCACCATGTATGATCAAGAATGGTGGGTCATCCTCGGAAACGTGACTTATGGGGCTTGCTCTGCGTATTACAGGGTCTGCCGGGTCATCCGTGCCAAAAACATGCTCTACAAGTTGCGTTTTAGCCTTTTCGCTAAAGGCCACTAAATCAGTTGGACCATACATATTGCAAGCTGCCTGTATTCTATCTGAGAAATTATTATGGTCAAAACATTCTGCCGTATCCTGAAAAGCGGCATCGTTGGCATTAACAGCCAGTAGAGCTGCCAAATGACCGCCCGCACTGTCGCCCCAGGCACCAATACGCATTGGATCAATGCGGTAAGTGCTGGCATTGGCTCTGAGAAAACGAACAGCACATTTAACATCCTCTATCTGTGCCGGGAACTTGTATCTCGGTGCCAGCCGGTAATTAATGGAGGCGACCACGTAACCCCGAGACACGAAGCCCGGTATATCACCCTGCCCAATGCCCGTAGTCTTGTCACCTGAGTACCAACCTCCGCCATGCACATAGACCAGCGTCGGCATCGGTCCGGGTGAAGCTATGGGATAATAAATATCCATTTTTAAACTGATATCACCGATAGTCTTATAGGTGATATCTCGCTCTACGGCTATTGGCACACAGGCTTCAACGTAGGTGAATCTGGGGTTAAACACCAAAATCTGCAGACAAAAGATAACCACGCCAAGCAAGAACAGAAAGAAGGAGAGCGCCACTACTCTTTTACTAAACATATTCCGTATTCCGTGTAAGAGCTGTAACTCTGCAATGCGGTGCTTATGGTGTACCTATCAGCATAGTATAAGCATGGTAAAAATACAATATGTTTATATTTAATTTAAAATATGCTCTTGAATTAAAAAACAGTATAGACATCTGCTATATTCCACCTGTTCACGCGATTCACATTTCTTATCCAGCATAGTATGTTTGATAGTGGTTAATAGTAGCTAGGAAGATTAAGCCTTAAAAAGGAGGTGGAAGTTGTGTGAAAGTGGGACATTATTCAAGATAAAGCAAGTATAGAAGTTAAAGGAGGAGGTATATTATGGGTATGATTAATAAGAAAGTGGCGAGTATACTACTTATAGCCGGCGTATTCAGCATAGTTATGGGCGCAGTATTTATTTCCCAAGCTATCTCAAAGCGCAGTTTGATACTACAGACGATGCTCGTGGAAAAGGTTAGCTATGAAGCCGCAGATGGCGCGATTCAGGGTATTGTTGACACCCCTGAGGAAGCCCTGGTCATGGCCGGTATACTGGCAGACCATCGTCGTGAGAATTACGGTTTGTATGTCGAGCTGGCAAGGGACGACCCCAACCGTGCCCAAATTCTAAAAGCAATGACGATGGAAAATTCCTTGTACATAGCGCAATTAGGCTATGGACTTACCGAGGTCGTCCAAGCAAATGGCATATTCATGTTGGTAATAGGCCTGGCACTGGGTACCACCGGCGCTTACGGCATTCGGGCGCGCTGAGGGAAGGAACAGGTTAGTAAGCTAATTAGCCCTGGATAATATGTGGACCGGCATCATTTTAAGAATGAGTTTGAAGGCAAGGGCATTGCCGCTCTTAGAGCGGCAATGCCCTTTATTATGGAAAGAAACTGGTGCACTCCCTTGAAAACTTTAATATTCGATTGAAAATAATAGACGTGCCACAACCGCGCAAGCTATCGGCTCTTTTCTACTACCGCACAAAACATCACCCACATAGTACCAGTCATTCAACATTACGGGCATGCTGCCCCCCGGCGGACTGAATTTATAAATGTTAAGCCCATTAGTCAGATGGCTAATCCAGCACAGTGGCATAATTTACCATTTTCAGGAAGTCTGAAATATAGTGTATACTGTTAGAAGCTATGAAATCACCTCATGCCGGGGATTAATGACATCGCCGGGCATAATCGGGGTTGGCATTAGTAGTCGGCCAGGATAATCTTGATTGCGGATCCGTAGACATGGATATTACCGACGACGAACCACAGAGAAAAGCGCTCCAGGAATCAGAAGGCCCTAGTGAGTTGGTGACTGCAGTCCCCAACTTTAAACCCGCGGATGCTACCGGCAGTGGGTATAACAGGTTGGGTATCCCTAGTATGATTATTGATATCTTTGATGCCCTTCCTTTCTACGTGCTTCTGGTAGACAGAGACCACCGTATCATACTGGCCAACACGGCGGTTCGACAGCAACTAAATCTGGAACCAGAGAAGATTATCGATGCATACTGCCCAAAGGTAGTGCATGGGCTTGAAGAGCCTTTCGATGGGTGCCCTCTTGAAGAAGCAGTAGAGAAAGATACCGCCGTAGAACGAGAGGTATTCGATCCGATACCGGGGCGGTGGTTGAACTCCGCCATATATCCTACCAAAACTATGACCCTGGATGGGAGGAGGATTTATTTTCATATAGTTACGGATGTTACGGACCGCAAGATAGCTCAGGACAAATTAAAGGAGACAAACTTACGGCTGCGCGCTCTTCTGGAACACCTGGAGACGGTTAGAGAAGAAGAAAGAAGAAGAATTGCACGTGAACTGCATGACGATACCAGCCAGCGGCTTACTGGCTTAAAGGCTAACCTGGAAGCTGCCATTGAGAGGTTGCCCGACGAAGCTCATGAAAGCAGAGACTTGTTAAAAAAACTGCAGGTAATATCTACGGACATTATGGACGAAATACAAAAATTAATTTACGAGCTCCGCCCCACCTTGCTGGATGATATGGGGTTGATCCCGGCTCTGGATTGGCTGCTGGATAATTATCTGGAATCCATCGGAGTGCACGTTAATCTGAGGACTTCGGGAAATATTAAGCGATTACCACATCAATTGGAGACAACTATTTTCCGGGTTATTCAAGAAGCTATTAATAACATCTTAAAGCATGCCGATGCTAGCCATGTCAGTGTAAGTTTATATTACAGAAAAAATGTGGTTAAGATTCGCGTTAAAGACGATGGTAAGGGGTTTGCCGTCGAGGAAGCCATTGGCTCAAAAGATAGGCCCCGGGGGTTGGGTTTAATCAGTATGAGTGAGAGAGTAGAACTGGTTAATGGCATCTTTGATATACGGTCAGGTTCTGGGTCTGGTACTGAAATCAATATCCAAGTTCCAGTGAAAGCTGAGGTGTCCAATGCAAAAGATACGGGTGCTGGTAGTTGATGATCACGCTTTGGTTCGAGAGGGTATTAATGCCTTGTTAGGTCTCCATGACGATATAGAAATAGTGGGAGAAGCATCTGGGGGGAGAGAGGCTGTGGTAAAAGCTCTGGAGCTTGCTCCTGATATAGTGGTGATGGATATTGCTATGCCTGAAATGGAGGGGCTTGAAGCGACGCGGCGGATAAAGAAGAAAAACCCGAAAGTAAAGGTACTGCTTTTAACACAGCATGACAACAGAGAATACATTTTATCGGGCATTAGGGCAGGCGGTGATGGCTATATACCAAAGAAGGCCATGGGGGAAGAATTCATATCCGCCATTCGTTTCATGCATTCGGGCGGTTCATACTTGTATCCTACAGCGGCAAGTGTAGTGATTAAGGATTATCGGGAGTTATCTCAGGACGACCCATATGACCGATTGACGGATAGAGAAAGGGATGTACTCAAACTAATCTCGGAGGGCTATACCAGCCGGCAAATTGCGGAAAAGCTGTTCATTACACAGAGCACTGTCGTCGGACACCGAATGAAACTGATGGCAAAACTTAACCTGCATAACCGCACGGAAGTTATAAGGTACGCTGTAAAAAAGGGCTTGATAAGCCTGTGACCCCGCTGGCTTGCTCCCCCGGTAATGGCTAGCGCCATATTCGTTCAATATACGGGAGACCACATGGCGTTACCAGCTTCAGCGGCGTTCTCTTACCGGATATAGCTGTCTCTGGTGAAATATCAGTTTATTTATTCGGTTCCGGTGCCGCTGGTGACATGGTAGGATATGAAAATATGCATGTAACCCCACGGAGAAGCGGGCTGCATTATGCCTGGATAGTACTGGCAGCTGTATGGGTTTTGTTCGCCATAACCAGCGGGGTAAGATTCTCATTTGGCGTATTCATTGACCCTCTGGTAGAGGAGCATGGTTGGAACCGAGGTGGGGTTTCCTTCGCTTATAGCCTCCAGTTTCTGGCGGGTATTCCGGTCATTCTGTTCGCCGGCTGGCTGGCAGAGAGAATTGGTTCTCGACGCATCGTCATAGCGTCAGCATTCATCTTCATCGTCGGCATGATGCTCACAGCAGAAGTTACCCGGCTATGGCAGTTTCAGCTGTATTTCGGCGTGCTCATTGGCGGATTGGGTTCATCTGTCTTCGTGACACTGCTCCCGGTGTTGTTGACTCGCTGGTTCTATAGAAAGCTGGGGCTGGCGATGGGCATTATGTGGACTTCGCTAAGCCTGGGGCCTGCCTTGTTTTCGCCCCTTATGCGCTGGGCGATTGAGGATGTGGGCTGGAGTGCGACCTTCATTATCTTCGGGTTAATTGGGGGGATATTGATGCTGGCGTCCAGCTTTTTACTCCGGGAGCACCCGCAGGAGAAGGGCCTGGCTCCTTATGGAGGACTACCCGTCGAGATACCGCTGGCAGATACGGGCTCTATGAGTAAGAGCCTTGGCCTGGGACAGGTAACAGCAAAGACCAGCTTCTGGGCTTTGGTTGCCGTTCATACCCTGGGTTGTGTAGGACACTCCGTTCCTTTAGCTCACATGGTCTCTATTGCCACCTTTGCTGGCATTCCCGGGATAGCCGCCGCCGGCATACTGAGTATGGCGCTAGCCACCTCGTTCATCAGCCGCATGGGGATGTCTCTTTCTGCCGAGGCGAAGGGGGGAAGGTTCACCTTAACCCTTGTTCTTTTACTTCAGACCCTTCCCACTCTGCTCCTGCTGACGGCCACGGAATTGCCTTTATTCTACCTTTTCGCTATCTTGTTCGGCATAGGCTACGGAGGGGAAATGGTTGGTTTCCCCATCTTTAATCGCCAGTACTACGGACTGGATGCTCCTCTCAACAGTATCTACTCCTATCAGATGGCGGGCGCCATGCTGGGGATGGCGGTGGGAGGTTGGCTGGGAGGGGCGCTTTTTGACTGGACCGGGGCTTATACCTGGAGTATACTGGCAGCCGTGGCTGCCGGTTTCTTAGGCATGATAGCGGCTTTGTTGCTCCCGTCCGGCAACAAACAGTGAGGCTGGCTTACTGGTCTGGGACCACTTTCGTTCTAAGCCGGGGGTCTGATAACGCGGCTTAGGTTATCCCTTATTGTGGCGGCTCTTCCCGGTTGCTTGTTTTCAGGTGATAAATAGCGTAATATGCCACCAGACAAACAAAGTTCAAGATAATAATATTCCTCATTCGGTGCTCCTTCAATCCCGGACAGGCCAGGGAGCAGACATGAAGTTTAACCGACCCTACCAGGAAACGGGAGGTAGAAATGACTTACTACAAGGATCTTCAAGGGTACTTAACCGCACTGGAGGAAAAGGGCAAACTTGTCCGTATCAAGAATCCCATAAATAAGGACACTGAACTTCACCCTCTGGTCAGACTCCAGTTCCGAGGTCTCCCCGAAGAAGAGCGAAAAGCCTTTTTATTTGAGAAGGTTACTGATAGCCGGGGGCGCAGCTATGATATACCGGTGGCAGTAGGCACCCTGGGAGCTAGCCGGCAGGTGTACGCCATCGGAATGATGTGCCAGCCACAAGAGATTTCAGAAAAATGGGTCAACGCTTTGCGTTACCCCGTAGAACCGGTAATGGTATCCAGCGGGACAGTACAGGATGTGGTATATACAGGTAGCACGCTCCTCGAGCATGGTGGCCTGGACGAGTTTCCCATTCCTATCTCGACCCCGGGTTATGATGTGGCTCCCTATTTTACCTCTCCTTTCTGGGTCACTAAAGACCCGGAGACAGGCGTGCGCAACGTCGGCACCTACCGCGCTCAGTTGAAGTCTCCCACCCGAACCGGCATATTTCCCAGCAACCCCAAGCAGCATGTAGCCATCCACTGGCGCAAACACCGGGAACTGGGTATTCCTATGGAGGGCGCTATCATTATCGGTGCATCGCCAAACATTGGCTACGTCTCTGTTTCCAGCATACCGGAGGGCGTGGATGAATTTGCGGTGGCGTCAGCCATAGCGGGAGAGCCGGTGGAACTGGTCAAATGTAAAACGGTTGACCTGGAAGTTCCAGCTCATGCGGAAATAGTGGTGGAGGGAATAATCAGCACCACAGAGGTAGAGCCCGAAGCTCCCTTTGGCGAGACGTTGGGTTACATGGGACAGAGGGAGATGGTCCCTTACTTCACCGTCACCTGCATTACTCACCGCAGCAAGCCGATATGGCAGTCATTTATCAGTCAACTCCCGCCCAGCGAAAGCACTGTCATCAAGCAAATAGGGCGCGAGAGCACCATCTTTAAATACCTGAGATATGATCTTAATATGACCCATGTCCTGGCGGTTGCTAATCATGCCAACAACCTCTCGCAGCGTCTCATTGTAATCCAGATGAAGGGGGCGGAATCGGCGGATATTTGGCGTGCTCTGGAGTCCGCAGCAGATTACCTGGCGGCGGAGGGAAAGATTATGGTTGCCGTGGATGAGGATATCAATCCCTGGGATGCCGATGCCGTGAACTGGGCAATTTCCTACCGCTGCCAACCGCACCGCGATTTCCAGATACAAAAGATGGCGGCTCTCAACCTCATGGACTACTCGGTTGTGCCCCCCGGGGAGGGAATGAGGAAAGACACGCGGTTTGAGCATATGCCGGAGCAGTCGCGGGTTCTCATCGATGCCACCATGAAGTGGGCTTACCCGCCGGTTTCCCTGCCCAAGCGCGAGTTCATGGAAGAAGCTATAAGGCTTTGGGAGGAGAATGGCCTGCCTGCCTTGAAGCTCAAGGAGCCCTGGTGGGGTCGTAACCTTGGTTATTGGAGTGCCGAGGATGAGGAGCAGGCTGGTCTGGCCGTGAAAGGGGAATACTATAAGACAGGTGAGGTAATAGCCCGGAGAAGGCACTCCGTTTAAGACCTGACAGGCGGCGATGCCGATTCAATTGAGGCAACGACTTCAAGACTTTATCATTACCAGCATCATTTTGAATTTCTTTACGGCCCTCAAGGCGTGAGGTTTGTTGGCTGGCATTATAACCATATCCCCCTCCTTTAAGTGGAGGATTTTTCCGGAGATGGTAACCTCGGCTTCACCATCAACGAGGTAGACCAGAGCATCAAAAGGTGCGGTATGCTCACTCAATCCTTGTCCTTCATCGAAAGCAAATAGCGTACAGGTTCCGGTTGCCTTGTCAATTATGGTCCTGCTTACGATGGAACCCTCCTGATAGCTTACCAGGTCAATCAGTTTAACCGCTTGTCCTACGAGCTCAAGTGGGCTTTTATCATGCTCCATATCTACTGCCTCCGTTCGGCTGGAAGTCAATATCCGCCAAGCCGATATATTAACTTTGAATAAACCCGCCAATTAAGAAACTTCGGACAGGGTAACACCGCTCTTACATGTTAGATATGCCCAGAATATTACCCTCCGTATCTTTGAACCAGGCGGCTTTCAACTCACCAAATGTGGCCACACCATCAACAGTCTTAACACCCATCCCTGGTACCTCAATGTCTTCAAACACTATGCCCTTCGCCTTAAGTTCCTTGACAGTGGCTTCAACGTCTTTAACCTTAAATGAAGCTGCGGTATGGTCGGCTTTAGTGGCTGCCCGCTGGTAAAGGTAAATACTCGTGCCCTCTCCGGCTTGGAGTAAAGCTCCCGGTGATGGGTCCGTTTGGATGACCTTCAGGCCGAGTTTTCCCTCGTAGAATTCATGGGCACGATGCAGGTCTACCACTGGTAGAGTAACGTGTACCGGTGCATTGTTTAACATTTTCTGCCTCCTTTAATTTATTTATATATATATTCTATTAGTTGGTAACCAGTGAAGTATATGATTTAAATCACATACATTAAAAAAGAGCACCAGCCACCGCTATTCCTGTTAGCGGTTTCGGT
>JAHJRU010000044.1 GCA_018830745.1 Chloroflexota bacterium | reverse complement strand
TATCCTCCCCCGCCAGCTGCACCGTCCGCTTAGGACCGGAGTTACAAATTACCGCCTCGGCGGATACCGTTATCTCTTTGCCGTCCTTCTCCACCACTATACCCTGGGCCGTCCCCTTGTTCACTATAATCTTCTTAGCCGGGCTGCTCATCCAGACATCGCCATTACGCTTAACCACGCCGACCAGCTTCTCCATGTTAGCGGCATTGCCCTTGGGCGAGATGCCCACCTCTCGGCTGCCACCCATCTTGACAAACCAGGCAAATACAGCCTGGGCCGATACCTCATAAGCATGACCTCCCAGCAGGGTGCCGGTGATGGTATCAAACAGCTCATGCGCCAGCTCGTTATCCGTGTACTGCAAGAGCCAGTCCTTGAAGGTCATGTTTTCTTTTTCCGGGTTCTTGATGCCCATGCGAAAGCCACCCATTAGCTTTTCCGTGGCGCCCGCCTTCAGCAGACCGGTCATCAATTTCCCTTTATTAACATCCAGCTTGCCGATAATGTCAAACATGGCTCCGATTGACCCCTTGGCCGGCATGGCATAATCCTTACCATCCAGGCGGTAAAACAGCTCAGGCACATCCACCAGGTCCAGCTGGACCCCTACTTCCTTGAAGGTGTCAGCCATACCGGCCCCTTTGTGGATGGCTATGGCGCCGCAGGGAAGCGTAAAGCCATCAACATACTGAGTGGAACATCGGCCGCCTATGCGATCCAGAGCTTCCACTACCAGCACCTTGTACCCGCTGTGAGACAGTAACGCCGCCGAGCACAGCCCCCCTACGCCCGAGCCGATTACCGCTACATCATATTTCACTTCTTCCATAATTTACCTCCCAAACTTAACATCTGGTAACGAGAAATAGTATACCGCATTGCTGGCAGTCACTACAAGTTACCGCCAGCCAACCGGAAGTGCGCTTGCTTATCTCTACTGGCTGGAGTAAAATGGGCTTTGGTGTTTTGCCCCAGAGGGACGCTCCATTATATTAAATCTATGCGGAGGAAAGAGTAGAAAATGGGAAAACTGGACGGTAAAGTAGCTATTGTCACCGGGTCGGGGCGGGGCCTGGGTAGAGCTTTTGCCATTGCCCTGGCTAACGAAGGTTGCAGCGTGGTAACCAACAGCGTGGACCCGGAAAAGAAGAGCGCCAACCAGACGGCTGAGGAGATAAAGAAGGCTGGCGGCAAAGCTGTACCGGTAATCGCCAGCATAGCCCTAAAAGCCAGCGCTGAGTTGCTGGTGGATACGGCCGTCAAAGAGTTCGGCAGGCTAGACATTATAGTCAACAATGCCGGTATAACCAAGGATGCCCTGCTGCATAAAATGACCGAGGAGCAGTGGGACGACTGTCTTAATGTTCACCTGAAAGGCAGCTTTCTGCTTTCCCAGGCAGCAGTTAAAAACTGGATTGAAAACCGGATAAAGGGCAAGATTATCAATATCACCTCCGGTGTGGGTATTCATGGTAACCTCGGCCAGACCAATTATGCCGCTGCCAAAGGTGGCTTGATTGCCATGACCAAGACCCACTCCAAAGAACTGGTCAAGTACGGTATCTGTGTCAACGCCGTGGCGCCGCTGGCCCGGACAGAGATGTTCAATAACATGCGTGACGAGCTGAAGAACTGGATGTTTGACGTTATGGGCAAAAAGAATGTCCTGCAAAAGATAGGCGAGCCGGAGGATGTTGCCCCGGTCATCGTATTTCTGGCTTCTGATGACTCCCACTTCGTCAGCGGCCAGATAATCTGCGCCACCGGCGACGTTGGTGAACTGCCCTGGGATTAAAGAACCTGCAAGACAACAACCTGGTTATTAAAAAGATAATAATTGTCCATCCCGGGAGGTAGACAAAATGGCACTGGAAATGTTTGATTTGAGCGGAAAAGTGGCCGTGGTAACCGGCGGTTGTTCCGGCCTGGGAGTTGCCTTTTCCGAGGCGCTGGCTGAAGCCGGAGCGGACATTGTCATTGGCGATATAATGGTCGGCACGCCATCCTGCGATGAGGCGTGTGCCACTATCCAAAAGTTCGGCACCAAGGTTCTCCCGGCTAAATGCGATGTGACCAGTCCGGAAAGCGCCGATAATCTAATGGCGACTACCATTAAAGAGTTCGGCCGGGTAGACATTCTGATTAACAGCGCCGGGCTCTTCGGCGAGAACCAGAAAGTAGCCGATATGGACCCATCAAACTGGGACAAAGTCATGGCGGTAGACCTTAAAGGCACGTTCCTGTGCTGTCGGGCAGCGGCTAAAGAGATGATTAAGCAAAACGGGGGAAGAATTATAAATATCGCCTCCGCTTCTTCCTTCAAGGCGCTCCCCGGCATGGCAGCCTACGCTACCGCCAAGTCAGGGATACTGATGCTGACCAAGACGCTGGCTTTGGAGCTGGTCAGGTATAACGTGCAGGTAAATACGCTCAGCCCCGGCTACTTCATTACCCCATTGAATAAAGATTTCTTTGAGACCGAAGCCGGTAAACGGATGGTAAGCAACTGGCCACCACGGCGACCGGGCAACCTGGATGAACTCAAGGGCATCATCATCTACCTGTCCTCGCCCGCCAGCAGCTTTATCACCGGCCAGAATATTGTCATCGATGGCGGCCAGTGGCTCTAGGAGTCTGTCCGAGTAATAGCTTCAGTCAGGCATAACGGGTTATAATTGGGGAAAGTCTTAGCTAGGAGGCGCCAGTGAGCAAGACCTTTCGTCCTTATGAACCCGACCAGGATTTCCTCATGCCGATATCGATGCGG
>JAHJRU010000043.1 GCA_018830745.1 Chloroflexota bacterium | reverse complement strand
CCCAAGGCCCACCATTCCGTTCAAAAGGTAAAACTTTCGAAAAGACCTTTGCATTGGAGTTTTAACAGACGGTCTTTACCCCGATAGCTGGTCATCATGGATAATTCACAGCTTGCACAGGTCTTGCACTCACGCTTGCACTGCCACGCTTGCACTCCCCCAGGAATACCCTGTCCTGTATAGGGTAGGGAGGGGTGACCCTATAGACTCGGTTTCCCCTGCTTTTCACCTTCTTCCGGGTCACCCTATGAATGTGTATTGTGCAAGGCAAAAATTACCTGCTGTTCAGAAGCATTCCATTCCAGTCTGAGCGTATAGATAGTATGTTTGTATGTATAGCAGTAATAAAATAGATGGCTCAGAGAAATATCTATACTTCATTGAGCCTGGCACTCAGGTTCGTATACCTGAACTGGACTTTATTGTTCTTGATGGCTATAGCAACAGCTCGTTTACTTCCGACCAGTACCACCAGCTTCTTAGCTCGAGTTATAGCCGTATACAGGAGATTCCGCTGTAACATTATATAGTGTTGAGGAAGAATAGGAATTACAACCGCTGGATACTCGCTTCCCTGCGACTTGTGTATTGAAATGGCATAGGCTAATACTAATTCATCAAGATCACTCCAGGAGTAGTCAACAATCCTATCTTCAAACCTGACCTTAAGAATCTGATCTTCAAGATCAATGCTGATTATACGGCCGATATCCCCGTTGAAGGTTTCCTTTTCATAGTTGTTCTTAGTCTGCATTACCTTATCATTAACCCGGAACAGCCTTCCGCCTCTGGATACTGATTTTTGATTTGGATTAAGAAGGTTCTGAAGTTCTGCATTAAGGTTGGCAACGCCTACGGTTCCACGGTGCATCGGTGTCATTACCTGAATATCCTCAAGTGGATCAAGCTGAAAGGCTGAAGGTAACCGTCTCTTGCACAGTTCTTTGATAGTATTTAACGCCTGTTCGGGTTCCTGCCGTTTAATGAAATAGAAGTTATTTTGTTGTCCCGGCAAGGTGTCAAGTTGTAAATATTCGCCGCTGTTGATGCGGTGAGCATTGACTACGATGAGGCTTTCCTGCGCTTGTCGGAATATATCGGTAAGTCTTATTGTCTCCACAAGGCCTGAGTTGATGATATCCTTGAGGACATTCCCTGGTCCTACCGATGGAAGCTGATCAATATCCCCTACCAGTAACAGAGTTGCCGTTGGTGGTATTGCCTTCAGCAGATGATTCATCAGCAGTATATCTACCATAGACACCTCGTCAATGATGACCATATCGGCATCCAGCGGATATTCTTCATTTCGCTTGAAACCGCCCTCGTTGGGACTGAATTCAAGCAAGCGGTGGATAGTTTTGGCTTCACGGCCGGTTACTTCGGATAATCGTTTGGCAGCTCGGCCGGTTGGAGAAGCTAACACTATCTTTTGTCCTTTTTTCTCCAGTATCTTGATAATACTGTTTACCAGCGTGGTTTTTCCTGTGCCCGGACCTCCGGTGATAACCATTACCTTGCAGGTTACGGCCTTCCGTAACGCTTCTTTCTGCATCTCGGCCAGGTTTATCCGGTCTATTTTATGAACCCACTCAATTGCTTTCTCTATGTCTATTTGCAGCATTTGCTTTGGAGAATTCACTAAAGTCTTTAGCCGGGTAGCGACGTTTGTCTCCGCTACATGGAGGGGAGTCAGGTATACCGCTTCATGTTCCGGATGCTGCTCGATTACCACGCGTCGTTGATCGCTGAGTGTAGCGAGTGCCATATCAAGAATACTTTCGTTTACTTCCAGTAATTCGCCGGCATTTTCTTTTAGTTTTTCATACGGGTAATAGACATGGCCTTCGTCTACGAGTTCACTTAACACATGGATGATACCGGCTTCGGCTCTCATTGGTGACCCGGGATAGATTCCCATATTTTGAGCTATCTTGTCGGCAGTCTTGAATCCTATCCCACTGATGTCGAGTGCCAGCCGGTAGGGATTTTCTTTTACTACGGCTATGGCCTTGTTTCCATATTCCTTATAAATTTTTACCGCATAGGTGGAACTTACTCCTTCTCCCTGGAGAAAGATCATGACCTCTCTGATCTCTTTCTGTTCCTGCCAGGCTTTGGAAATCCTCTCTACCCTGATAGAACCAATCCCTTCCACCTCCAGCAGTTTTTCGGGGCTTTCCTCAATAACATCCAGCGTTTCAAGAGCGAACCTTGTAACTATCCGCTTGGCCATTATCGGACCGATACCTTTTATCATCCCGGAACCAAGGTATTTCTCGATACCGGTAATTGTAGCCGGAAGTACGGAAAGGCAGCTTTGAACCCGGAATTGTTCACCAAACTTGTTGTCTACAACCCATTCTCCCTTGAGTCGCAAGGTTTCTCCGGGCATCGGTGAAGGCAATACCCCAACGATGGCAACAAGCTCCTGTCTTTTAGCTACCTGAAGCCTGGCTACGGTAAAGCCGTTTTCTTCATTGAAGAATACGATACGCTCCAGGACTCCCTCCAGAGTTGCGTATTGATCGGCGGAATTGTTGACGTTCCTATTCACCCATAGCCTTCTTTCAGAGTCAACTATAGCAAATAGACGTTACTCTGAAAAGACAAAGACATGGCCGGAAAGAGAACAATCAAATTTTACATTCAGATGGATTGTTATTCAACCAGATACCAGCCTTTATGCGGTGACTAACTTTTGCTTCGGTCCTGCGTTTAATACTTATGAATGAAGTCTGGCAGAATAGAAGTTAAAGCAATGAGAATAATGATAGGGCGCAATAAGCTAGTCACCACCACCCTCCTCGGTTTATTGATAATCCTGGCGGGGTATGCGCGGGAAGCACCTGTATCCCAGCCACCCACAGGCCCGGTGGTAGTCAAACAGTCGGGTGGGGCTGGTCTTCTTATCGCCGAATGTCAGGATAAACAATACATTATCAGTACGGCTGATTACATTATTGAGGGTATAGTAGAGAGGGTTGAAAGCAATTGGAATGAAGATAAGTCCGCTATTCTTACTCGTACTAACCTGTCAATTGTAAAATATGTGAAAGGGGCTCCATTGGCTGAGAATACGCTTCAAATCGTGACGCCGGGTGGTACAGTTGGTGATATCACTCAAGCGGTAGAGGACCAGCCTATCTTCCATGAAGGGAAAAGGGTCCGCATATACTTTCAGGCGGTTGACGGCGAATTCCGCATCGTCTGTGCCCGGTTAGGTGTGGAAGAGCTAGACCTCCTGAGTCCTATCCCTTGAGCTAGGGAATAATTCAAGAGCTATATCTATTGATACCATCGTTACATTTCTTACCGTCAAAGGATGTCAACATAAAAATCGAGCAGTAATCCTGCCCATGTTGCCTGAGTCCCAATTTGTCTGCACCGTAAGTCAGACAGAAGTCTTGCCAGATGTCACACAATATTGACATTATGGCACATTTATTCTTAAGATAATAATCAGGACAAGAAGCGATGAAAAATGTTACTTTAGTCCAGGCAAGGAACGGGAATTCTTGGAGGTATGTACTTTTTATCGTTGTAGCCCTGATCGCTCTCGCTGTGTCACTAACTGGCTGCACGCAGCCAGCACCCGCCACCCGCCAGACACCAATCCCACCACCATCTCAAATACCCACGCCAACCCCGCCTCCTGCGGAGCCACCGGTTTTCCAGCCTCCACAACCACCTCCGCCCGTCTCCAGCCCGCCCCTAGCCTATCCGCCGCCGCCACCTAGCCAGCCACCACCTCCGAGAGAACCCACACCAGTATTTGTGCCCCTAATGGCACCAGACGTGACGCCGCTTAAGATAAGCGTTAAAAGCGAGATCCCCGGTGGTAATCAGCGGGCTGTCGATAGCTTTCTCCAGACCTACCCGTTCCTGGTCAAGTACCTGGGCGAGCCCTTCAGCATCGGTGCCGAGGGCGTCAACTGGGAGTACGATGCCGACGCTGCGGGCTGGGGCTGGGACGCTGAGACCAATACCGTGCAGCTTAATGCCAATATCCTGCAGCAGAACCAGGACCAGGCTCCATACACCAAGCTGGACGAGTCCTTTCAGCATGAGACAGCCCACCTCTTTTATGATGTGGGCGATACCACCATCAGCTTCAACTTCGGACAGTGGATATGGGAGGCTCACGCCCTGGCAGGTCAAGCCTTGGCCAACCAGGACGTGCTCGGAGTGCCCACTTACGGAAGCGTGGCCGCGGCTTATGACACCCAGGCCAACATCGGCTATGAGGCGTTAAACGGCGTGCTGCGGGACGGCGAAAAGTGGAACCGCACCATTGTCGATAGCAGCGCCACCCAGGCTTTGCTCCTGCTCGCCGATGTACTTTCCTCCGAGTCGGACCGTGATTTCCTGAAGAGGGTAAACGCCGGCATTCTGGCCCGATACCGCAGCACGGGGAACCCGGAGATTTCTGCTGAGACTTACCGTGCCATCCTGAACGAGGCGGCGGGTGGCCGCCAGATGGACGGGCAGTCGCCGGGTGACTGGCTGTTGGCTCAGCCGGTGGCTAATGTCGCCGGAAAAACGGGTGATTATCTGGCGGTGGTACCGCAATATAGTGCCGCCTGGTACGGGATGGAACTATTCCCTACACGCTTCTGGAACTTTGCTTTCCAGCGAGAGAAAACAGGACAGGACTATCGCGAGACAGCCCGGGAAGGTCTTGAGGTAACGCTGACCGTATACGATGCCAATGGCGATGTGGTGGGACAAACCGCAGTGCCAATCTCCGCCGGCATGGGTACGGAACTGGACAGCGGGAAGTTACTTCCCCGGGACATCAATGACGGCGCTTACCTGGTCAGAGTTGAAGCTAATGTTGAGGGTAAACCGCTGGTGAGCTACAACTATTTTGTCGTCATGCGCCAGGCCTCTAAGGTCACCATTGAGGATGACCGCCTGATCGTCGTCCTGACCGATGCCTCCGGCAGTGCCCTGGTGCCCGAGATGCCGGCGGGGATGACCGTTACCGGCGGCGAAGTAAAGGAAACGCTCCCTGGCGCACTGGTGGTAAGTGCCCAGCCGGGAGCTGCTGTCTCCTTTCAGGCGGGTAGCTTTCAGAAGACCTTCTCCAAACCGCTGACGGCACGCTTGGTCTCCCTGTGTCTACCCTGATTCTGGACAGTTGGCATGAGAATGAAAGTTATTGTTGGTCTCTTTGTGTTGCTGGTACTGCTAGCCGCAGGTTGTACACCTGCGCCGTCTGGTCCGGCACCCTCTCTACCTTCAACTCCGACTGCTGTTCCCTCATCTTCTCCTGAACTAGAGTTAGTATCACCGCCTGAGACAACTCCACCAGTGGCACCCGAGCAATCACCCGTTCCGGTTCCTGCTCCAGAACCTATACTCACTCCAGAACCAGTACCAGAGATTAAGGAAGCCGCGACGCAATTTATCTGGACAGTGGAACCAGGCATCCGTCTTGAAGATGCCACCGTTCCTAATATCTATCGGTTGGAGGACGGCAGGTTCCGAATGTACTACGGCGGGCCCGGCGGTATACTCTCGGCCATCTCCGATGATGGACTTACCTTTACCAAAGAACCAGGTGTAAGAGTACCATCCGGCAGTGCAGGTAACTCGGAGATGATTGTTAGCGACCCCACCCTGGTGAGGCTGAAGGACGGCAGGGTAAGGATGTACTATAAAGGTGCCTCCGGCGGTGGCGGTCCTGGGCAAGCTGTCCACAGCGTTTTTTCTGCCATTTCCACGGACGGTCTGCGTTTTGAGAAAGAGGGCATTAGAATTGACTCGCAACAGACCCCGGACAGGGGCTGGGCCTCGGTTCCGGAAGCGATTGTCCTGCCGGACGGAAGGGTGAGGCTATACTACGTTTCCGACGGTCTGGACGTAAAGCACGGCATCGTCTCCACCATTTCTGATGATGGTCTCAACTTCACCAGGGAAGGCCCGTTGCTTACCGGCTTCGTTGACCCGGCGGTAGTCAGGCTCGCTAATGGCAGCTACCTGATGCTGGCGGTGGCTTTTCCTTTCGGTTCGGAAGGAAGGCTCACGGATGCTGCCCCCGGTATCTACAGCTTCCTTTCCGAAGATGGTGTTAACTTTAAGGACCGTGAACTGGTGCTGACCGGAGAAGGCAATATCGACCCGGCAATTATCGATACGAGAGACGGAGCCTATCGGGTTTACTACTGGAATATTACGGACAAGCCTTCAGTCATCAAGAGTATCAGCGGCAAACTGACCTCAACTCCAGTGCCGGTAGCCACCGCTGCCGCACCCAATATTGTGCCCATCCTTGCCCCCAGGAGCATCCCGGGAGCGAAAGTGTGGCTGTTCGCTGTTGATGACGGCAATCCCCAGCTTGCCGTTTCGGCGGAGTCGGATGGCAAGCTTCTCATGGGCCGTTTGGATGTAACTGACCCTGACGCTAAGGTCTCGTGGCAGACAGTGGCTGGGCCGGCTGACACGGGTGGAGTGCCTATCGCCGACCACTGGCATATCTTCACCCACGGTTACCACTGGCTCGTCTTCTCTGTGGCTGGAGACAGCGCCAGCTATCTGTTGAAGCTGGACAAGGATTTCCAGCGTCTCGCCCTTGTCCCCGTGGGACACACGGACGGCCCTACCAATGACATGTTCCTGGTGGCTGAGCCTAATGGCGTGGCTGTTGGTCATTTTGCACCGGGCTACGGTCACACCGTCCACTGGTTCGATTTGCAGGCGAAAAAGACTGGGCAGGTGCGTATCGGCGGCGGCATCTACACTCACGGCAATGGCTCCAGCGCTATCCCGGTGGATGGAGGCTATCTCGTCTTT
>JAHJRU010000042.1 GCA_018830745.1 Chloroflexota bacterium | reverse complement strand
TGAGGATGAATACTCCATGTCGTCGATTGGTCGGTTAAAGACCAGAATCCAGGCATTTCTGGAATTAATGGCCTAGAACAACAGAATGAGGGAAATAAACTAATGGTAGAACAGAGGACTCCCAGGAGAAAATCTACCGAGGCAGCCGGTAAAATCCCCAAGATGGTTAAGTCGCTCATGGCGGAAACTCACGTTGCCAGGGAAGAGGGCAGGCCAACCGCTTACTGCTTCATCCACTGCGGCTATGACGAGATAATAAGAGCGATGGACATCACGCCGATATGGGTGGAAAACTATGCCGGCGTATGCGCCGCCAAGCGTGAGGCGCCCCGATTTCTGGAAAGAGCTGAGGCAGATAATCTCTCGCGTTCGCTCTGCACCTACGCTACCTGCGGCCTGGGCTTTGACCTCTTCCGCGAAGAGTTGGGAGAAATGCCCCCGGATTCCCCCTGGGGCGGGATGGTTAAGCCGGATATGATGCTCGGCAGCGGGCAGATGCTCTGTGACCCCCGCTATAAATGGTTCCAGGCAGCCCAGCATTATATGCCCGATGTGCCGGTTTATGTCAACGATACCTTCTGGCCGCCATATGAGGAGGATATTGATTACCGTGACGTCGTGGACTATTACGTCAAATACATGACGGACGAGCTTCGGGGACTGGTCACGTTTCTGGAGACACAGACCGGGCAAAAGATGGACTGGGACAGGCTCAGTGAGCTGGTGGACCTGACTGACCGCACCTGGACTCTGATTTGGGATACCTACGAGTTGCGCCGGGCCATTCCGACGCCCATGGACACCGGGGACGCCATGAATACCATGGTGCCCACAGCCTTCATGATAGCCACACAGCAGGCGTATGATTTCTTCCAGGAACTGTACGATGAACTCAAATACCGCGTGGATAACCAGATAGGGGTAATACCGGACGAAAAATACCGTTTGATGTGGGGCGGAGGGCTTCCTTCCTGGTTCGCCTTGAATGACTTCAATTATTTCTGGAGCAAGGGGGCGGTGTTTCCCGTGGAGACCACCTACCGCATCGTGGAAACCATGGCTGCCCTTGATATGCCCCAGGTAAGCGACCCACTGGAACATATCGCCTGGAGGACCATGAAATACCATACGCGCTGGCATGACCAGGCAAGAAAGCGTCCGGGCTCCCACCCTGACGTCGAGCGTCTGATACAATACATCGAGGATTACTCCATAGACGGTATAGTCATGCACGAAGCCTTTTCCTGCCGCAGCTGGCATCCCGGCTTAATCTGGCAGTTAAATACTTTGAAAAAGATATACAAGCCCATCCCGGTATTAACGCTGGGGAAGGATGGCATAGAGAAAGAAGAACACCGGGAATTGCCTTCGTTGGTTCTGGAAAGCGATATCGTGGACATAAGCTCTTATTCTGAGGCTGAAACTCACCAGCGCATTGATGCCTTCATAGCCACCGTGGAAGCGGTAAAGAACAGATAACCAGAAAAGTACACGGGTAACAGGGTTGCTACCTTCTGATAGTACCCCTGGTGATTAGGTCTATCGAAAAGCCGGATAGAAAGAAATGACTGAGTATTACGTGGGATTAGACATCGGGTCTACCATGACCAAGGTGGCCATAGTAAATGAGGACACGCTTATCTCATTGGTCGGACCCACCGGCCCGGAGCACCGGAAACTCGCCCACAAGGTAATGGAAGAGGCTCTAGCCAAGCTGAGCCTGCCCTTTGAGGACATGACCTATGTGGTGGCTACCGGCTACGGACGGGTCAATGTCCCCTTCGCCGATAAGCAAATCACCGAAATATCATGCCATGCTCGCGGTGTAGCCAGCCTCGTTCCCACCGCCAGAACGGTTATCGACATCGGTGGGCAGGACTGCAAGGGGATTAAACTGAACAATGGTAAGGCGGTGGACTTCGCCATGAACGATAAATGCGCTGCGGGAACGGGCAGGTTCCTGGAGGTGATAGCCGAAGCTCTCGGCGTCAAGCTGGAAGATTTGGGGGAACTATCTCTCAAAGCAAAGAAAGCGGCTGAAATAAGCAACACCTGCACCGTCTTTGCCGAACATGAGGTGGTGTCCAAGCTGGCTGAGGGGATACCGCTGGAAGAGCTGATAGCCGGACTTCATGAAGCCATTGCTACCAGGATATTCGGCACGGTCAACCGATTGAAGATAGAGAAGGATGTGGTGGTAACCGGTGGGGGGGCTAAGAACATCGGTCTGGTAAAAGCCCTGGAAGATAAGCTGGGCTACCCGGCAATAGTACCATCCGAGCCCCTGCTCACCGGAGCCATTGGGGCCGCTCTGCTGGGAAAGGATGCCGTCCAACAGGCGATTAAAAAGGGTGTACCCCTGGAGAGAAAGGAGCGCCGGTTACAGGAGGCCACGCTTTTCTCCTGATTTTAACTGCTGGTAGAATAAATGGTTTATGCCGCCGGAGTTGATATAGGCTCCGCCTTCACCAAGGCAGCTATCGTCAGTGGTGAGCTTGTAGCCTATCACATCCTCCCGTCAGGGGGGAACTATAAACTCACCGCCGATGAAGCCTTAAAGGGGACACTGGCAAAAGCCAGTCTGTCCACCAAAGATATCGCTTATATGGTCGCCACTGGTTACGGCGCGGCTAATGTATCCCTGGCCAACGAGACCATCACCGAGGTGGCCTGCCAGGCTAGAGGAATATCTTATTTCTTCCCGTCAGCCCGAACGGTGATAGACATTGGCGGGCAGTTTACCAAGGTGATCAAAGTGGATGATAGAGGCAAAGCCACCGCCTTCATGCTCAGTGAAAAATGCGCCTCCGGTAGCGGGCGGTTCCTCCAGGTGATTGCCCGCGTGCTGCATATCAGCCTGGATGAAATCGGGCCGCTATCGCTTGAATCCAGGGAGAGGGTGGAATTCAATACCGGCTGCGCCGTGTTCGCCGAATCGGAAGCCATATCCCGGATTGCCGAGGGCGCGGCTAAGGAGGATATCCTGGCCGGGGTTCACCGGGCTATGGCCGCCAAGACTCTCAACCTGGTGGAGCGCGCCGGACTGGAGGCAGATTGCGCCCTTATCGGAGGCGGGGCTAAGGACATCGGGCTGGTGAAAAGCATTGAGGAGGCGCTGGGGCTGAGTCTGCTGGCCCTGGAGGAACCCCAGATTGTTTCCGCGCTGGGTGCCGCTTTACTGGCAGAGGAAAAAGCTTCTCCAAAATGAGCCCGGAACAGGTGATTGAGGAAGTAAAAAAATCGGGGCTTCGCGGCCGTGGCGGTGCCGGTTTCCCCACCAGCATCAAATG
>JAHJRU010000009.1 GCA_018830745.1 Chloroflexota bacterium | reverse complement strand
GAGATACAGGGCACGGCTGCTGCGCCCGGTCAACAGCGACTCCATTACGGCGGTGTTATAGCAAAGGCTCTTGCCGCTGGCGCTGGCGGTGGAAACCACCACATTCATTCCCTGTCTGGCTTTATTGACTGCCTCCGCCTGATGGGTATAGAGGGGCAGCAGACCATGCCTTGACAGGCTGTCCTGGAGGGTGGCGACCAGAGGACGCTCCAGCTCGCCATGGATGGCTCCGCGGCGCGGAATATGTTCCACATGGACGATCTGGTCGTCATAGCCCGGTTGAGCCACGAGACGCTCAATGAAGGTTGAGACATCCATACCGGCTCACCTCGCTAAATCGCAAGAATCTCAATATCACAATCGAGCACCTCAACCTCAAAACGGCCGCCAACTATGAAATCGACTATCCTGGAGAGGACCTCGTTGGCGTGCCGGTGGTCATTGCTCACGTAGCTTATGCCCAGGGTAGCTAACTGCCACTGGTCGTTATCATCAACCTCGGCAATGGAGACAGCAAACTTACCCGCCACCCGGGCAGTGATGGACTTTATCACCCGCCTTTTGTCCTTGAGAGACCGGTTCCCCGGGAGACGAAGCCTGACCTTGCATACACCAACGTTCATAGCATCTATTGGATGAGACAGCCACGCCCGTGACCATCAGAAACGAGACCGAAATACAGTCTACCTCCACTATAGCCACTCCACCGTAGCCAGTCAAGGAAGCTCGGCTCATCCCGCCTATTGACCCGCAACCCGATGACAGTTAAGATGAAAGCAGGAAAAGGGGAGGTAGGCACATGGCCATGGTTGAAGTTAGTATAGTACCTGTGGGGACGGATAGCCCTTCGGTCAGCCAGTACGTAGCGCTGGCGCTGAAAGTGCTTCAGGCGGAGAAAGACCTGAAATACGAGCTAACCGCCATGGGCACTATCCTTGAGGGTGACCTGGGCCGGCTGCTGACAGTGGTCAGGAAAATGCACCAGTCGGTGCTTGATACCGGCGTCAAGAGAGTGGTAACTACGGTAAAGATTGACGAGCGGCGGGATAAAGTCTCCAGCATCACCGGCAAGGTAGCCTCGGTCAAGGAGAAGCTGGGGAACCAGTAACATCCGGCAGGAGGAAAGCAATGCCATCAGAAAACAGGGGAAGCTCTACACCAGATATAATGCTTATCTACTCTTCAGCCCCTGCCTCATAAGAGCCGAAGATAAAGTCCAGGTCATCCTGTAAAGCGGCTACCTTATCCTGTGGAAAGAGCTTTTCATCGATATCAAGCATCATCTTGGTTTCCATCCTGGCCGAACCTACAACGTGGGCTCTGAGGCACTCTTTCCCTCCCTCATCTGCCTTGAACGTAAGCGTGCCGCGGGAAATAAACGATGATGTGTCTCCCGGCAAGGTATAGGTCTCCAGCTTGGCTTCGTCAACAACCGCTCCCTGCTTCAGCACGAAGTCTCTTATCTCGGCATATAGCAGCTCCGGGTTTACTTCCCGATACGTTTTTCTTATCTGCATCGCTTAACCTCCGTTATCGCTTCAGTGTCCCGCTAATCCTATCATAAGGCTACCGCTTTTTGTCAAGGTATGGTAACCCGGTGTACGGCCAACGCGCAACCAGTCAACTGTTGTTACCAGCTATTACGTTATGGTATACTGTCCTTTGAAATGTCTTAGAAAACGGAAAGGGAGGTGAGGTTGCCCAAGACTGTTAATATCAAGGAACTTTTAGAAGCTGGAGCCCACTTCGGTCACCAGACCAGCCGCTGGAACCCCAGGATGAAGAGCTTCATCTTCACCAAGCGTAATGGCATTCATATCATTGACCTGGAACAGACGGGTAGCCGTCTGGATGCGGCTTGTGCGTTTGTGCAGGACGTAGTAACCGAAGGCGGCGTCATCCTTTTTGTAGGCACCAAAAAGCAGGCTCAGCCGTCGGTAGAGGAAGAGGCTCAGCGCTGCGGTATGTATTATGTCAGCCAGCGCTGGCTGGGTGGCGTGCTCACCAACTTCGCTACCATCCAGTCTCGCATTGATTACCTCGTCCGGAGGGAAGACCAGCAGTCCAGAGGCGAATTTGCCCGTCTACCAAAAAAGGAGGTCTTAAAACTGGAGGAGGAGATTGCCCGCCTCAATCGGCAGCTAGGTGGCATTAAAGAGATGACCAGCCTGCCCGATGTGCTCTTCATTGTTGACCCCACCAAGGAACGTATCGCCCTGGCTGAAGCCAAACGGGTAGGCATACCGGTAGTGGCTATGGTAGATACTAATTGCAATCCTGATGAAATAGACTACCCGGTTCCCGCCAACGATGATGCCATCAGAACTATCAGACTCATATGCACTAAAATTGCCGATGCGGTTATTGCCGGTAAAACCGGTATCCCTGAGATGACCACCGAGGAACCTGCCATGGCGGAGATGGTAGAAAACATCGACAATACCGAGGATACGGAACCCTTTATCTTCACCCCAGACGATGAATAACGAAGGAGACACCCTTGGAAATTTCAACCATCCAGATTAAGGAACTGAGAGATAAGACCGGAGCCGGCATTATGGACTGCCGGAAAGCACTTCTTGAGGCTGAGGGTGACCTGGATAAGGCTTCCATCATTATAAAAGAGCAGGCCATACTTGTAGTGCAGAAGAAGGCTGACCGCGAGGCAAAGGCGGGAGTAGTTGACGCCTATGTTCATACCGGCGGTCGTGTTGGTGCCATGGTTGAGTTAAACTGTGAGACCGACTTTGTAGCCCGAAACGAAGAGTTCAAAGAGTTGGCTCACAACCTGGCTATGCAAATAGCTGCCCAGAACCCCCAGTTCATCTGCGAGGAAGATATCCCCGAAGGGACCGAGTGCGAACCCGACGTAGACTGTCTGCTTTCACAACCCTATATCCGTGACACCAGCGCAACCATAAACGATGTCATAACCGAAACAATAGCCAAGTTTGGTGAGAATATTAAAGTAAGCCGATTTGCTCGATTCGAACTGGGTTGTTAGGCGCCAGAAGATGAGCACTACCAAGTATAAGCGTGTCGTACTCAAGCTCAGCGGTGAGTCATTTAGTGGTGAAGCCACCTACGGCATAGATGCCACTACCCTGACCAGGATAGCCCAACAGATACGGCAGGTAATGGAAATGGGGGTGGAGACAGCCATAGTCGTCGGCGGGGGCAACATCTGGCGCGGGGCCAAAGCTGCTGAAGATGGCATGGACCGGGTTACCGCAGACTACGCCGGGATGCTAGCCACCGTGATAAATGCTCTGGCACTACAGGATGCTCTGGAAAGAGAAGGGATAATCACCCGAACCACCACCGCCATAGGCATCCAACAGGTAGCTGAGCCCTACATCAGGCGCCGCGCTATCCGTCACCTGGAAAAAGGCAGAGCGGTTATCTTTGCCGGCGGCACCGGAAACCCGTATATGACCACTGACACCGCCGCCGCCCTGCGTGCCATAGAGATTGAGGCGGAAGTTCTGCTCATGACCAAGAATAATGTTGACGGCATTTACAGCGCCGACCCCCTCAAAAACACCAACGCCAAGAAGTTTGATCATTTGAGCTATCTGGAAGCAATAAATATGCGCCTGGAAGTAATGGATGCCACCGCCCTATCACTATGCCTGGAAAACAAGCTGCCCATAATCGTCTTTGACCTGCAAGCACCTCACAGCCTGGAACGGGCAGTAGCCGGTGAAAACATAGGAACATTGGTATCCGCATAATAAATAGGTGAGAAAATGGCTAGCAGCACTTTACAGAATATTGAAAGAAAAATGGAGAAGTCCGCGGAGATTTTACAGATGGAGATGGGCTCTATCCGCACCGGACGCGCTACACCCGCACTGGTAGAGCATATTAAGGTGGACTACGCCGGTGTGCCCACCCCGCTCAAACAGCTTGCCGGCATTCATACCCCTGAAGCACGCCTGCTCGTTATCCAGCCCTGGGACCGTAGTTCCATACGGGATATCGAGAAAGCCATCCTCAAGTCAGACCTGGGTTTAACCCCGACCAACGACGGTATTGTAATCCGGATAGCTGTTCCTCAGCTCACTGAAGAGCGCCGCCTTGAGCTGACCAAAGCCGTCAAAAAGAGGGTTGAAGAAGGCAAGATTGTCATACGCAACCTGAGACGCGAAGCTATGGAAGAGTTGAAAGCACTGGAGAAGAACAAGGAAATGTCCCAGGATGAACTTAAGCGCACCCTGGACCAGCTGCAAAAGATTACCGACAACCACATAGTCGAAACCGAGCGAATCGGTCACCATAAGGAGGCCGAGCTCGCCGAGATATAGCCCGGTATCCCAGTTGCCCGATAATCACCGAGGGGCAATATGACAAGTACTCCCCCACCCGGAAAAGATATCACCTACCTGCCCACCCACGTCGCCATCATCATGGACGGTAATGGCCGGTGGGCGGAGAAACGGGGATTACCGCGTATCGCCGGGCATCAGGCCGGGATAGAAGCGGCACGCTCTACCATTCAATGCCTCAATCACTATCAGGTAAAGTACGTCACCCTCTACAGCTTCTCCACCGAAAACTGGAAGCGCCCGCCAGATGAAATCGCCGGCCTGTTCCAGCTCATGGAGGAAAAGATAGCCGAGGAAACTGCCGAGCTGCATAAACAGGGCGTCAGAATACGCCATCTGGGACAGCTAGATAGACTTTCCCCCGGCTTGCAACTGGCTATAAACGACGCCCTCGAATTAACCCGCCACAACCGCGGGATGACCCTCTCCCTTGCTCTTAACTACGGCGGACGCCTTGAGATTCTAGACGCCGCCCGCCGGCTCATAGCGGAAGGAGTTCCTCCTCAGGAGATAGACGAAAAACGCTTTAGCCGCTGCCTCTATGCGGCTGATTTGCCCGACGTCGACCTGGTCATCCGCACCGGTGGTGAACTGCGCCTGAGCAACTTCCTGATATGGCAGGCTGCCTATGCCGAATTATACTTCACCAATGTCCTGTGGCCTGACTTCGACCGGGAAGAAACGGAGAAGGCGCTACTGGACTACAGCCAGAGGCAGAGGCGCTTCGGGGGACTATGATGTGGATAGACATCCTGGTAGCCCTGATACTTTTCTTCAGCCTGATTGGCGGTCTTAAAGAAGGCGCCGTTAAGAGGGGCTTCTCCCTCTTAACCCTTCTCATTGCTATCCCCGTAGCCGCAACCTTCTTCCGGCTGCCGGCAACAATACTCTCCTTTTTACCCGGGGAGAACTGGAGTAATTTCATCGGGTTCTTTATCACACTAGCTTTCCTGACCGCTATATTGCATATCGCTTTCTTCTTGCCCCGAAGAATTGTCCAGAAGACCTGGAGCAAAGGGCTGCTTTTCCGGCTAACCGGAGGTGCCCTCAACGTCCTCAATACGGCCATTGGAATGGTCATATTCGCCCTGCTAGTCAAGGCTTATCCCATTATAGGCTGGCTGGAACGGGCAGTGACGGAGTCCAGCGCCCTCACCTGGTTGGTGACATACCTCAGTTTCGTTGAAGCATGGCTAGCTAAGGTGCTCCAGGATACCGCCATTGCCGTGTTCACCGAGCCGTTATTAACCTTAGTTAGCCATATATCCTTCATTACCCTTGACAAATACCAGGGGATAGGTTATTAACAATCTAATGCTCAAGCAAAGGTTACTAACGACGCTATGGGGCCTCCCGCTGATTACCGCCGCCATCTGGTTCGGGGAGCCCTGGTTCACCATCGTGGTAGCCCCCTTTGGTCTGCTGGCTATCTATGAGTTCTACAAAATAGTTGCCAGCAAACAGGTATCACCTCTCATGGTTTTTGGAATAATCGGCACACTGCTTTTTATTCTGAGCCCCCATTTCCCGTATTACACGTATGGAGTCACCACCCAAATACTGCTCACCTCACTGCTGTTGCTATCTCTAATCTGGCTGCTGCGGCACCCGCAGCGGGAAGAGGCTTTTGCCAGGTGGGCATGGACCATGGCCGGCATTCTATATGTCGGCTGGTTGCTCAGCTATCTGATAGCCTTAAGAG
>JAHJRU010000041.1 GCA_018830745.1 Chloroflexota bacterium | reverse complement strand
TTCCCGTTTTGGAGATGTAGTCACGAAATATAGGAAATACAAAGAAACGGCCAAAGTGTTGGAGGAAACGCGGGCTATGCTCGGTGATGAGGCGGATGAAGACATGGCCACGATGATACAGCAGGAGATAGCCAGCCTAGAAGAGAAACTGGAATCCTTACACCAAGAGCTGAAACTGTCCCTCCTGCCAAAGGACGTCAACGACGCTAAAGACATCATCATGGAGATAAGGGCGGGCACCGGCGGTGACGAAGCCGGACTGTTCGCCGCCGACCTGTTCCGCATGTATACCAGGTATGCACAATCCAAAGGCTGGAACGTAGATATTATCAATGCCAACGAAAGCGGCGTCGGCGGCCTCAAGGAAATTGTCCTGGAGATTAAGGGGAAAGGCGTCTTTCGCCGGCTGAAATACGAACGCGGCGTGCACCGGGTACAGCGGGTGCCCGTTACTGAATCCTCGGGCAGGATTCATACTTCAACGGCTACGGTGGCGGTCCTCCCTGAAGCTGACGAGGTAGACGTATCCATCAAGCCGGAAGACCTTAGAATAGATATCTTCCACGCCGGTGGCGCCGGCGGCCAGAATGTAAATAAGGTAGCCACCGCCGTGCGCATCACCCATTTTCCCACCGGCATCGTTACCACCTGCCAAGACGAGCGGTCGCAATTAAGAAACAAGAACAAGGCGATGGCGGTACTCCGGGCCCGGCTCCTGGACATGGAGCAGCGCAAACAGGAGGAGGAGATAACACAGGACCGCCGCTCCCAGGTGGGCACCGGGGACCGCGCCGAGAAGATTCGTACCTACAATTACCCCCAGGACCGCATTACCGACCACCGCATTGGCCAGTCCGTACGCAACCTGCCCCAAGTTATGGAAGGCAACCTGGACGAGATGATAGATGCCCTGGCTACCAGTCAACAGGCTAAGCAACTGGAGAAGCAACTGGTATGACGGCTAAAGAGGCGCTTACGCGCGCCCGCCAAATCCTGGTCCACTACAATATTGAGGATGCCCCTCTGGAGTCTGAGGTACTGCTTCGATATGCCCTGAATATAACTCGCGTACAGCTATACCAGGACATCCGCCAGGAACTAACGCCGGAACAGGAGAAAGCCTTCTGGCATTTAATCGAACGGCGGTGCAACCACGAGCCCACCGCCTATATCACCGGGCATTGTGAGTTCTACGGTCTTGACTTCTTTGTTGACCCCAATGTGCTTATCCCCCGTCCCGGCTCGGAACTGCTGGTAGAAGAAGCTCTTGCCATTGCCGGCAAGCATTCCGCACAAAAAAAACGCCCTTACCTGATAGCCGAAGCAGGCACCGGGAGCGGCGCAATTTCAATCGCTCTGGCCCGGCATTTACCCCAGGCCAAAATATATACCGTTGACATCTCTGCTCCTGCCATCGGAGTAGCCGTTAAGAACTGCCGGCAAAACGGGGTGGAAGGACAGATTATACTACTGCAGGGTGATATGCTGGCACCCGTTCCCGAGCCGGTTGACCTCATCGTGGCTAACCTGCCCTACATTACGGACAAAGAGATGGGAGAGTTAAGCCCGGAAATACGCCTGTTCGAACCCAAACTTGCTTTAGCCGGCGGAGAAGACGGACTGGACAAGATACGCCAGCTATGCCGCCAGGTAAGAAACAAACTTCGCCCGGGAGGAAGTCTGCTTCTGGAGATCGGACTGGGACAGGCAAGCAATCTCACCAACTTCCTGCAAGCGCTGTACCCCTCAGCCAGGATAAAAGTCGCGCCGGACTATGCCGGAATAGACCGTGTGGTCGGCCTGACCTTTCCCGGCATGTGGGGAATCCTCTCCCCCACTGGACTTACGTCCCATTTGAGTAAAAAACTATCAAAAGCGCGTTAGCGGGCGCTTTAGCAGCCGGCGCATCAGCTTGGTTCACCTTGACACATAATTTCCCTAAATGCTACACTGGACAACTGGTGTCAGTAATACAATACAAAGCACCTAAAGAAGGGGGAATTAGACGCCATGAACATGATTGTCTGTGTCAAACAGGTGATTGACCCCGAAGCACCACCGGCAACCTTCAAAATCGACACTAGCACCAACCAGGTAGTACCGCCGGCGGGGATGTCACCGGTAATCGACCCATACGGAGAATATGCGGTCGAAGCAGCGCTGAAGATTAAGGATGCCGTAGGTGGTAAAATCACGGCCATAAGCCTGGGCACCAATCAGCTTAGAGACGTGGTAAAGAAGCCGTTATCTATGGGCGCTGACGAGCTTGTCCTGCTGGAGGACGAAGCTTACGATGGAGGCGATAGCTTCTCCACCGCCTTTGCTCTGGCAGCCGTGATAAAAAAGATAGGCGAATACGACCTTATTTTATGTGGCAGAGAGGCTTCTGACTGGAATGCCGGCCAGGTAGGCTCAGGCATCGCCGAGATACTGGGACTGCCCAGTATAACCCTGGTGAAGAAGATAGATGTAGCTGACGGAAAAGCCAGGATAGAGAGGCTAACCAGTGACGGATATGAGGTCATAGAGGTATCTCTACCGGCGGTAGTTACCGTGAGCAATGAAATCGGCGAGCCACGCTACCCTACGATAAAAGGTATTATGGGCGCCAAGAAAAAGGACCCCACTGTGTGGACACCAGCCGATGTCGGGCTGGACCCGGCTCAAATCGGCGCAGCCGGCAGAAAAACCAAAATGCTCAAGCTGTTCCAGCCGGCTCATGAGGGTCAGGTCGAGATTATCGAGGGAGAGTCTCCCGAAGAGTCTGCCGCTAATCTGGCGTCAAAACTCAGGGAAGCTAAAATATTCTAAGCAGTTCCCTGTTATTTCTAAGGAGGTAAATACCTATGGCTGATAATAAGGGAGTAATGGCATATTGTGAGGTGGCTGACGGAAAACTGGCCGCCATCGGCGCCGAGCTGCTGGGCGGCGGCAGAAAACTGGCTGACGACCTGGGCGAAGAGCTGGTTGCCGTATTAGTTGGCAGCGGTGTAAGTGGTTTAGTCCAGGAAGCCATCGCCCTCGGTGCGGAAAAAGTATACGTAGTTGATGACGAACTACTCAAAGAGTATCAGGCGGACTCCTATGTAGCCGCTATGGAAAAGGTAGCCATGCAGGCAATGCCCCGCATCATTATGCTGGGCCAGACCAATGTCGGTCGTGACCTGGCACCCAGACTGGCTTTTCGCCTGGGAACAGCCGCTTCCCTGGACTGCCTTGAGTTAGCCATTGACGCGGATTCAAAGGCACTGCTGCAAACCAAGCCGGTTTACGGCGGCAATGCCTATGCTGTTTTCACCACCGAATACTACCCGCAGGTAGTTACCGCCCGGGTCAAGTCAATGCAGCCCCTGGAGCGTGACGATTCAAGAAAAGGCGAGGTTATCAATGTTGATGCTGGACTGGATGCCTCAGCGATAAGGACCAGGGTGGTGGAGAAAGTCGTCGAGGAGGTTGAGGGCATCAAGCTGGAGGATGCCTCCATAATAGTGAGCGGAGGTAGAGGCATCGGTGGCGCTGACGGCTTCAAGCAGTTGGAGGAACTAGCCAAGATACTTAAAGCCGCGGTGGGAGCCAGCCGACCGCCCTGTGATAATGCATGGGTACCGGCTGGTCTGCAGGTAGGGCTTACCGGAAAGATTGTCAGCCCCGACCTCTACATCGCCATAGCCATTTCTGGTTCCAGCCAGCACATGTCCGGTTGCTCTGGCTCCAAGAACATTGTTGCCATCAACAAAGACCCGGAGGCAAACATAGTCAAGCAAGCCCGTTTTGCCGTGATTGGCGACTGGAAAAAGATAATACCCGCTTTTACGGAAAAAATCAAGGAACTTATGGCCGGTTAAATACGATTATTGGGGAGCTAACCCTGAATCTGTCAAATATTCCCTGAATGTGGTAGAATCATACAGGTAGATATACGGAGTTGGAATTCTAAGCAGCTTCTAAGCAAATTCTAATCTCCCTCCAATTTTCCCTGAGCATAATAGATAGATATTAAAGAGAATCTCACAAACTATGTGGCTCTATTATGCGGGAAATCTCGAATAATTAGCAGCCTAAAGCGGAGAGTGTTAAAATCTGTGGCAACATTCCCTTACGGAGGAGAAGGATTATGAAAGCGATAAGAACGATTTGTGGCATTTGCCTGTTGCTGACGGGCTTATTCATGGTTTTGCCTGCCGGGGCTATTATGGCCCAGGAACCCGCACTAATCTCGGAAGTAGCCGATAAAATCGAGCTGACCGCCACATATACCAAACTGGAGGCGGTTTCCGGGGGCACTTTTGAGTTTGAAGTCAAGCTATCATATATGGGGCAGGAAGACCGCTTGTTTGACCTGGAAGCTATCGGGCCCAAAGACTGGTTCATTGCCATCACTCCAAGCTATCCCAAGGACAAGAGGATAAGGAATATCAAGCTTGACGGGGGAAGAATCGCTGTTGAGACCATTGCAGTCCAAGCCAGCGTACCCTTTTATCTGAGACCAGAGCCTGGGGACCATAAAGTAACCGTCACCGCCACGTCCGGGGAACTTATCGGGACAATTGACCTAACGGCGGTGATAACCGCCAAATATGAGCTTGGACTAACCCCGACTAATGAGCTTTATAATACCAAAGTCACTTCTGGTAAGGATAATCCCTTCTCAACCAGGCTGACTAATAATGGTACCGCGGCAATCGATGATATTACCTTCTCGTCAGACAAGCCGAGGGGGTGGATAATCGAATACTCCCCGGAGGAAGTGAATACTCTGGCCGCCGGCGAGTCCAAAGAAATCAATATTAATATTAAGCCGGATGCCAAGGCAATTTCCGGTGATTATGCCATTTCCATAAGAGCCGCCAGTAATAAGGCTACCGCGCAAAGTCTTGAAATCAGAGTTACCGTAGAAACACCAACCATCTGGGGCTGGACCGGCGTAGGCATCATACTGGTGGTCATTGCCGGCCTGGCCGTCGTCATTATGCGCTTCAGTCGACGGTAAAGATATGGCTAATGTAATAGTTGAGACCAAAGACCTAACCAAGACGTATAACCACACCACCGTAGTGGACCGTCTAAATCTGAGTATCAATGAGAATGAGGTATTCGGTCTGCTGGGACCCAATGGTGCCGGTAAGACCACTACCATTCTTATGCTCCTCGGGCTGACGGAGCCAACAGGCGGTACGGTCCAGGTATGCGGCTTTAACTCCACCAGAGAACCGCTTAAAGTAAAACGCCTGGCCGGATATATGCCGGAAAAGGTGGGGTTT
>JAHJRU010000040.1 GCA_018830745.1 Chloroflexota bacterium | reverse complement strand
TGCGGTGGTTTGTCCGGGGGAGGAGGAAGCTCACCAGCAGATAACCGGTGAGGCAGGCTATCTCCAGGGCATCAAAACCGGCGGCTTTGATACGGCGGGCGGTTTGTCCGTATACCTCCACCAGTTCTTTTATTTCATCTCTGGTCAGTTCCCGGCAGGGGGCGTAACGTGGCAGCTTGGGTTCCATAGCCGTAGGGCCCACCGGTTCTCCTTTAATACCGTATTTTGCCGGGTGGGCGTAATTGCCGCCATGCATGATTTCGCAGTTTGCCAGGGCTCCGCCGTCATGAATAGCCCGGGCCAGTTTTTCGAGTCCGGGGAGCAGCTTATCATCATGCAAACCCATCTGGCCGAAGTATCCCTTCCCCAGAAGATGGGGATAACCACCCTGGGAGCATACCATGGCCGCCCCACCCTTAGCCCGCTCGGCCAGGAAGGCTATTTCGCGGTCTGTCACCGAGCCGTCCATCTCACAATAGTTAGTGTTGGTGGCGGCAAACTTCATTCTATTCTTCAGCGTTAATGTCCCTATTCGCCCGGATTGAAGCAGATGGTTAAACATAGTCAACTCCTCGATTGATATATTTGCTCATATCCTACTCTGAGACGGGATAGCCGTCAACTATGTCACTGGCTTGACAGTAGTTGTAGAGCTTGGCTTATAATTAGATGGTTTAACTGGAAAGCCGCTTCGAAGAGTCCTCATATTACAGGCATATTTACCCTTAACCAGGATAGACCAGCGATTGGAAAAGGGAGGGCATCTTGGAATATTTTTTAAGCGAGCAGCAGAGGGAAATCAAGTCCCTGGCTAGAAGGATTGCCGAAGAGAGAATACTGCCGGTGCGGGCTGAGCTTGATGAAAATGAGGAGTTCCCCTGGGCTATAACGAAGGACATGGCTGACTCCGACATGTTCCGTGTGTTTATTCCCGAGGAATATGAAGGCCTGGGTGGAGGCAGCCTGGAGCTTTGCCTGGTGATGGAAGAATTAAGCCGGGTATGCAGTGGGGTAGCCCTGGGCTATGCCGCCACTGCCTTGGGGAGTTACTCCTTAGTGGAATACGGAACAGAGGAGCAGAAGAAGAAATACCTGCCGCTTATTGCCAGCGGTGAGAAGCTAACTGCCTTTGCCCTCACCGAATCCACGGCGGGGAGTGATGCTACCAATATCAAGACCACGGCTGTGCCCGAGGATGGTAACTACATTATAAACGGCACGAAGCAGTTCATCACCAACGGTGGAGATGCGGAGCTTTATACCGTAGTGGCGCTTACCCATCCGGAAAAGGGTATCCGCGGCGCCAGCACTTTCCTGGTGGAGAAGGATACCCCGGGTTTTTCCTTTGGCAAGAAAGAGAAGAAAATGGGTGTCCGTGCCTCCTCAACCAGGGAACTGGTTTTCCGCAATTGTTCGGTTCCCAGGGAGAACATGATTGGTCGGGAAGGGATGGGCTTTCCCATAGTGATGAGATTGCTGGACCGCTCCCGTCCCGGGGTTGGGGCTCAGTCTGTGGGGATAGCACAAGGAGCGCTGGAGGCGGCGGTTGACTACGCCCGTGAGCGCGTTCAGTTTGAACACCCCATTATTGCACTGCAGGCGGTGCAGCAAATGCTGGCCGATATGGCTATAGGGGTGGAAGCGGCGCGCCTGCTGGTATACGGCGTAGCCCGGACTATTGACAGCGGTGCCAAGAGTTACACCGAGGAGTCGGCTATGGCTAAGGTCTTTGCCAGTGACATGGCCATGAGAGTTACCACCGATGCGGTACAGGTTATGGGCGGTGCCGGTTATATGAGGGACTATCCGGTAGAGAAAATGATGCGGGATGCCAAGATAACCCAGATATACGAGGGTTCCAATCAAACGTTGCGAACCGCTATCGCCTTCGAGTTGCGGAAAAGGAAGGGCAGACGGGAATGAATATCGCCGTCTGCCTGAAACAGGTGCCGGGTACCACCAAGGTTGAAATTGACCCCCAGACAAATACCCTCGTTCGGCAGGGGATTGAGAATATTGTAAACCCTTTTGATACCTATGCCCTGGAAGAGGGAGTTCGCCTCAGAGAGCGGTATGGGGGCAAGGTTACGGCCATAAGCATGGGGCCGCCTCAGGCTGAAGCAATCTTGAGAGACGCCCTGGCTACCGGTGCCGATGAAGCCGTTCTGTTAAGTGATGCCGCTTTTGCCGGAGCCGATACCTGGGCTACCGCCTATACTTTATCCCGAGCCGTCGATAAACTGGGGCCGTGTGATATCGTGATTTGCGGGCGCCAGACGATTGACGGTGATACCGGCCAGGTGGGCCCGGAACTGGCAGAAATACTGGGATTTACCTTTGTTTCCTATGTCAGCCAGGTTGAGGAAATAGATGGAGAACATATGCGCCTCAAGCGGTTGATGGGAGAGCGTTACGAGATACTTGAGGCACTTCTGCCGGCGGTTATCACGGTGGTCAAGGAGATTAATACCCCCCGTCTGCCTTCTCTCCGCGGTATGGCTAAGGCGAAGAGCGCTACCATACCGGTCTGGGGTGCTGAAGAACTAGAGGTGGACGGGAACAAAATAGGCTTGACTGGCTCGGCTACCAGGGTGATTAAGGTATTTTTCCCCCAGCGCACACAGCGTGCCGAGATACTTGAAGGCGAGCTACCCGGTCAGGTGGATTACCTGATAGACAGATTAAGAGAAGCCAACCTAATCTAGATGCAGTGAGAGAAGAGTATGGGTTTGCTGATTGACCTGGATAAGTGTATAGGCTGCGGGCAGTGTATTGAGTTCTGTCCCTTTGGCGCGCTGGAAATGGTGGGGGGCAAGGTCGAGGTTAGAGAGGGATGCACGCTCTGCGGTGCCTGTCTGGACTCCTGTGCCTATGAAGCCCTTATCATAGAGGAGTTAGAAGCCACACCAGCCGCTGACGAAAGTTACCGGGGAGTGTGGGTGTTTGCTGAAACCAAGGACGGTGAGTTCAGCCGCGTAGCTTATGAACTGCTGTCGGAAGGCAGGAAGCTGGCCGATGCACGGCAAAGCGAACTGGGTGCCGTCTGCCTGGGACATGATATCGGTGCGGTTGATAGTTTGATTGCCGGCGGCGCCGATAGAGTCTGCGTGGTGGACAGCCCTGCATTAGCTGACTTTCCGGAAGACCTGTGTGCCCGCAAGCTGGCGGAGGTAATCCTGGAATACAAGCCGGAGATAGTCCTGGCGGGGGCTACAGCTCTGGGACGCTCCTTTATTCCCCGCGTAGCCGCCATTTTAGGCACCGGGCTCACCGCAGATTGCACCGGACTGGAAATAGACCCTGAAACCGGACTGTTAATGCAGACCCGCCCCACGTTTGGGGGCAATCTGATGGCCACCATCATCTGTCCCGGTAAGAGGCCCCAGATGTCAACTGTTCGCCCCAGGGTTTTCAAGCCTGATGCTCCAGACCAGACCCGCAAGGGAGGGGTAATAAGACTGGACTTCAATAGTGAAGGCGTAACATCAAGAACGAAACTGCTCAGCTTTGTGGAGGACCTGGCGGAAACGGTCAAGCTGGAGGATGCCGATGTTATTGTGGCCGGGGGACGGGGGTTGGAAAAGCCGGAAAACTTCGCCATGCTGGAGGAACTGGCTGGCGCGCTGGGAGCAGCCGTAGGCTCGTCTCGACCTCCGGTAGATGAGGGCTGGGTTCCCTATCCTCGCCAGGTTGGACAGACAGGCAAGACAGTTTGTCCCAAGCTTTATATCGCCTGTGGCATTTCGGGTGCGGTGCAGCACCTGGCGGGCATGCAGACGGCGGATGTTATTGTAGCCATCAATGATGACCCCGCCGCACCCATCTTTGAAGTAGCCACCTACGGCATCATCGGCGACCTGTTCAAGGTTGTGCCGATGCTGATAGACCGGCTGAAGAATGGATAATTAAGGGTGGCCGGGCAGTTATTCCCCGGCTTCCAATAGTTCTTTCATCGGACCCAGGTAGTATTCCTTCCACCCCTCGTCGAAGCTATCGACTTCATCATCGGGGACATCTTCGTGGAGCAATATCAGGGTGGTCTGGCTGCCTTCTTCGTCGAGGGTGAAGGTTACTTTTGACGGCTTGGGCCAGTCGCCGCCAAACCAGTCCTGTGCCAGCTTCTTTTCCTTAACTACCTCGGTGTTTACGCCATAAATATCCCCACCCCACAGCTCGAATCTGGTACCAACATGGTCATCCATCTTGACCGGTCCTCCACCCCAGCTCTCAATTACCGCCGGGTCTGCCAGGGCATGCCAGACCCTGGAAACCGGCGCCTGGATACGGTAGGTTTGCTTGATGCTTTTCATAGCTAAATGATAACTCTGCACCATGGATATTACAAGGGTTAAAGGGCGATTGGTTTTACCTTTAGCTTGCAGTGAACGTGCCGTTCAGTT
>JAHJRU010000039.1 GCA_018830745.1 Chloroflexota bacterium | reverse complement strand
CCGACGCTCCTTTGGTAAGGCTGAAAAGCAGTCCGGTATCACCGCTCAAAACCTGCTGGTACTGCTGGAACGACGACTGGACAATGTAGTCTATCGGTTGGGCTTTGCTGACTCCCGTAGCCAGGCTCGACAACTGGTCAGACATGGCCATATCATACTCAATGATCGTAAGACCGATATCCCCTCCTGTCTGGTAAAAGAAGGGGACGCCATCAGTTGGCGGGAGCAGAGCACCAAGAGCGAATATTACAAGCAGCTGGTAGAGACCATCAAAGCTAAAACCCTCTTAAACTGGCTGAGCCTGGATAGAGATAACCTGGTGGGCAGGATAGTATCTATGCCTACTCCTGAGGATATTGGAGCCAAGTTTGAAGGGTCAAGTATAGTGGAGTACTACTCGCGGTAAGGAGGCGGACGATGTCTGGGTTAGTGGTACCTAAAATTGAGTGCGTTGAAAGCAGTGAAAACTTCGGGCGGTTCGTCGCTGAACCACTGGAGAAAGGTTTTGGCATTACCCTGGGCAATGCCATGCGGCGGCTATTGCTCGGCTATCTTCCTGGAGCCGCAGTAACTCACGTCAGGATTGAAGGAGTTCAGCATGAGTTCTCCACCATCCCTCATGTGAAGGAAGATAGCCTGGAATTTCTGCTCAATGTAAAAGCCTTGAGGCTGAAAGCGCTGGCTAACCAGTCAGGCACGCTGGTCCTGGAGACAGAAGGAGAGGGCCAGGTTTCCGCGGCTGATATCAAGCCGTCAACTGACTTTGAAATCATAAATCCCGAGCTTCACTTGGCTACCCTGGATTCCCCGGAAGCCCGTCTTTATGTGGAGTTTGACATTGAAATGGGTGTAGGTTACCAGGAGGCCGGCTCCAGCAATAACCTTCCTATAGGAACGATTCCGGTAGATTCCATATTCACGCCCACACGCAAGGTAAACTTCAACATTGAGCCAACCCATATGGGACAGGAGACCAGCTTGGAGCGACTGACCCTGGATGTATGGACTGACGGCACTATATCGCCCACGGATGCCATAGGTCAGGCGGCTAATATTCTGGTCGAACAACTCTCGCCCTTCGTGGACTTCCCCAGAATGTCACAAATGACCGGTGAAGAGAAGGGAGCGCCCGCGGTAGCGCCTGATGAGCGGTACTCCGTAGCCATGGAACAACTAGACCTGTCAGTGCGCACTATGAATTGTCTGCGGCGCGCCGGCATCACTACGGTAGGCGAACTCCTGGCCAAAGGTGCAAAAGAGATGATGGCGCTCCGTAATTTTGGGCAGAAGTCCAAACAAGAACTGGAAGAGCGCCTGGTAACGCTGGGGCTATCTCTTAGCGGGGACCTCAATAAAGAAGAGGAAGAGCTGCCAGAACAGACTGAGATTGAAGAGGAAAACCAACCGGTTAGTGACGAGTAATTACTTAAGAAAGGACCAGGGGGTTTAGCCCCTGTTAACGATTAGATGAGACATAAAGTAGCTGGAAGAAATCTGGGCAGGTCTTCATCTCACCGGCGGGCACTTTACCGCAACCTGGTAACCGACCTCCTGAGCTATGAGAAAATCGCTACCACCGAAGCCAAGGCTAAGGAAGTACGCGGCCTGGCCGAGAAGATGATTACCTTAGGTAAGGCCGGAGACATTAATTCTCGCCGCCAGGCACTGGCATTTATTTTCGATAACAAAGTGGCTGGAAAGGTATTCAACGAGCTGGCCACAAGATATGCAGACCGACCGGGCGGCTATACCCGTATCCTTAAGCTGGGACCCAGAGTTGGCGATGGAGCCAATATGGTCCAGCTTGAATTGGTCGAGTAGTGGCGGTTACCAAAATTGCGCTTATATTGGAGTACGATGGCACCAATTATTACGGCTTCCAGTTGCAGGCAGAACTACCAACCATTCAAAGTGAGCTTGAAGCAGCCTTGTGGAAGCTTACCGGAGACAGAATAAGGATAAGCGGAGCCAGCCGCACCGATTCGGGTGTTCACGCCCGGGGACAGGTGGTCAGCTTCAGAACCAAGTCCGAACTGCCCCCGGCAACGTTTGTTAAAGGATTGAATCATTACTTATCGAAAGATATAGCGGTCAAAGCGGCACACAAGATAGCCGACTCCTTTGATGTCAGGCGTGGCGCCATCAGCCGGGAATATAATTACTATATATTGAATAATGTTACCCGCTCTCCTCTGAGGCAGCACTTTTGCCACCAGGTAGCGGGCGAACTGAACCTTAAAACTATGAATACCGCCTGTCAGGCGCTTAAGGGGAAGCAAGACCTGGCGTCATTCGCCAGTGCGCTGGGCGATAAGATTAAAAACACAATACGTACCGTGTGCCGGGCGGAAATGCAAAAGGACGGTGATATGGTCATCTTTAACATCATAGCCAATTCATTCCTGCCCCATCAGGTACGCAATACCGTAGGCGCCTTGATCAGAGTGGGTCTGGGCAAGATGACGGTGGATGATTTTCATAGTATAATTAAAAGTAGACAGCCGGGCCTGGCGGGCCCAACAGCTCCTGCCCGTGGGCTGTGTCTGGTGAGGGTCAACTACCCCCGGCCATTAGGGGAAGAAGTATAATGAAAACCTATAGCGCTAAACCGTCTGATATCAAGCGAAGGTGGCATGAGATTGACGCCGCAGACAAAATTCTGGGCCGCTTGGCCACACAGATAGCCACGTTATTAATAGGTAAGCATAAAGCGATGTTTACCCGAAACCAGGACACCGGAGATTATGTCGTGGTTATCAACGCCGATAAGGTGCGCGTCAGCGGCGATAAAATGAAGCAGAAAATGTACTACCGGCAT
>JAHJRU010000008.1 GCA_018830745.1 Chloroflexota bacterium | reverse complement strand
GCCGGCCCCACCCGGTTAGCCGGGGCAATACCGCTGGTATATTGAACCGCGCCCTCTTCCATCTCGCGGGCTATCTGGTCACTGGCGCTCTTTACCACCGCCCGGCAGGCTTCCTCCGTCTTTTCATGAGGGTAATCAACCTCGGCTATGGCTGAGTGGCCAAAGTCGTAGCTGCCCACCCAGTCGGCATGGCCATAGTCCAAAATGGGCGGGGTATATTTATCGGTAATCTCCCAGTTAATCTTAAAAGCCCTCAAGGCATCATCCAGCGAGTCCTGTGATATCAGGTTGGTGCCAAAGCCGGCACCAATGCGCATCATCCGGGGGCCGTTGGTATCCCGGAACCAGTTACTCGCCGTATACGGCACCCACTTCTGGTATAACTCGTCCGATACCATTTTACCCCCGGTCTCCTCTATTATCTGCTGTAGCACCTTTTCCTCATACCTGAACTGCTTCTCCGAAGCATATCCCCAGAGACAGACGGCAACTATGTTTTTGACATTCCGGTGCCAGTACTCATCCACCCAGGTGGTCCAGTATTCCTCCATAGATTTCGCCCACCACCAGGGGAAATAAGCCACCGGCCAGTGGTGCAACTGTCCGCCAATCTCGGCCTTGCCAATCTCGTACATTACATCTATGGCTTCCTGATACGTAGGGTAGGTAAATAAATACCACTTGAATCTCTCCGGAGGCATTTCGGACTTCTTGCCCGGTGCCACGCCCTCGGTAGGAAAGAAGGTAGGTCCCGGATAGGGGAAAAGTTTAACCGCCATCCTGGTGATGACACCCAGAGCACCCAGATGCCCCAAAAGCCCTCTCAATATTCCTCTGGCGTCAGGTCCGGGGCCTTCACCCCACCAGTAGCCGCCGCCATCAGCCAGCGAACCTAGCCTCAATATGTCACCATTGGGCAAGATCCATTCAACGCCCAGGACATTACGCGCGGCATAACCCGTTCGGTAAGCAGTCCCGTGCCAGCCCATGAACAAATGGTTAGCCATACAAGACGCCTGCGCACCGGCCTCAGGAATCCCGTTAATCAGCCCCCGCTTCATAGCCTCGGCGGATACCTGGGCATGAGTGGCAGAGGGCTCTATTATGGCATACATGTTCTTTTCGTCTATCTCCACCCCACCCATCCGCCTGGGGTCTATCAGGCACCAGTAATCGGCCACGGGCACCATGATAGGAAAACAAAGGCCAGAGCCCATTACGACAAAGGGAAACTCGTAGCGATTGCCCAGCTTGATTATTTGCTGGACATCCTCGGTGCTGGCCGGTAAAACCACAAACTCCGGACTGCGGCGCCGTAGCACACTGGCGGCATAAAAATCCCGGCTGTAGGTTTCCATTACAGCCGGGTCATCGGAGACGTAATCGGCTCCGAGAATATTAATCATCTCATCATGTATCCGCTTGTGTTTCTCATCTCCTAGCGGCATCCGAGGTTACCTCCCGCAAACATTCTCCAGCCGACCGATAGTCTGCCGGGTAAACACAATATTATCACAGACGCCCGGCTTTGTAAAAAGATCTTTTACCTGCCGCTATTTGGCTTCCTTCGCCTTTTCCTCTGCCTCCTTTTTCAATCTCCGCTTCATCCCCTCCATATCAATAAAGCGCGTAGGATTGGCAATATTATTGGGGTCGAGGGCGTCTTTGATATGGTACATAATCATGTGCACGTTGGCATAGTCGCGCCCGGTTATGTTGAGTGTAGCCATTCCGCTCGCCAGTGAGATAACCCCCTCCTTCCGGTTTGCCCGGATAAGGTCGACGAAGCTCTGCTGAACGGTCTCACAGACATCCACCGTCTTCTCAAAGATGTAGTCGGCTTCATGCAGTGCCTGGTGGCAAAAGTCCATGGGCAAAATCCACGAAGCATGGTCGGAGTCCAGCGCCGGTGGGGTGTACTTATCCATAAGCTCCCAGGCTTCCTTGAAAACCGCCATGCCATCATCCAGGGAATCAAAAACTATGGCCGTGTTCCCCAGCCCGCCGCCAACGCGCATCCAGCGGCACGCCGTACTGTCTCTTATCCAGTTATTGATGGTATAGGGTGCCCATTTCTGATAAACTTCATCGTCTATCAGACGGCCATTAGTCTCCTTCATTATCTGCATCAGCACCTTTTCCTCGAATTCAATCTGCTCTTCCGAGGCATGTGCCCACAGGCAGACGGCGAGCACGTACTTGCAGTTCTTTTGCCAGTATTCGTCCAGCCAGGTCTCCCAGAACTCCTCCCGCGATTTCGCCCACCACCAGTCGAAGTAAACCGCCGGCCAGTGGTGAACCACCACCCCAATCTCCGACTTACCAACCTCACGCATGGCTTCAATTAATTCTTCCAGGGTAGGATAGACAAGAAGGAACCACTTGAACTTATTCGCCGGCAACTCACTTTTCTTCCCCGGCGATACTCCCTCACTTGGCCAGACGGCGGGACCTGGCCAGGGGTAAAGCTTTACCGCTATCCTGGTCACTATGCCCAGAGCGGCGTTATTGCCGGAAACGCCTCTCAGTAAACCCCTGAGGTCCGGCCCGGGACCCTCACCCCAGGAGTAGTCCCCTCCGGGAACCGCCAGCATACCCGTCCGCAGAATGTCTCCATTGGGTAATACCCACTCGACTCCCAGCAAATTGCGGGAAGCCATGCCCGTGCGATAGCTGGTACCCTGGTTACCGGCCCAGATAGTATTACAGAAGGCGCTGGCCTGACCACCCGTCTCCGGAATACCATTAAACAGCCCCTTCTTTATCGCCTCGGCGTGCAGCTGGGCATGGGTAACGCTGTTTTCGATTACGGCGTACATATTTTTCTCGTCTACTTCTACCCTGTTCAACCTCTTGGAATCAATAATGCACCAGTAATCAGCCGCGGCTACCACCGTGGGTAAAAACATCCCGGTGCCAATTATGGAAAGGGGAAACTTGTAGCGGTTAGCCAGCTTGATTATCTTCTGCATGTCCTCGGTGCTCCCCGGCATGAGAACAAATTCCGGCCGCCTCCGCCGCAGAACACCTACGGCGTAGTAGTCACGTGAATACGCCTGCATCACCGCCGGGTCATCATTCACGTACCGGGAACCAAGGATATTGACCAGTTCTTCATACATTTGCTTATGTTTTTCATCACCTAGCGGCATCTTGGTTTACCTCCTTATCAGTGAGAATTATTTTAAAATCAGAGCGCCTGCTGAACCAGCTCGACGATGTCGTAGACCTTCAATTTGGTGCCATCAGCATCGATGGCATCGAGGAAGTTACGTTCGCACCAGGGACAGGCGGTAACCAGAGCCTCCGCCCCGGTCACCTTGGCCTCGGCTATCCGCTCCTGAGCCGTCCAGGCACTGAAATCAGGATATGCCTCCTTGGCTCCACCACCCGCCCCGCAGCACCAGGCATTCTCCTTTATCCGCTCCATCTCAATTAACTCCACACCTGGAATGCTCCTGATGATATCGCGCGGGGCGTCATAAATGCCCATAATAGGCTCTCCGGGCACATAGACATGGTCGCGCCGCCCCAGGTGGCAGGGGTCATGGTAGGTAACGGTCATGGGAACGGTTTTGGTGAACTTGATTTTACCCTCCTTGATGAGGCGCTCGATGAACTCCACCATGTGGAGGACTTCAAAATTGGAGCCGACCTCCGGGTATAGATGCTTGAAGGCGTAATAGCCGTCGGAACAAGGGGTAATCACCGTCTTGACGCCGGCATTCGTCCAGGTCTCTATATTGTGAGCCGCGTATTTGCCCAACTCACCCTGATATCCCATCTCGTGGGCTTTACCGCCACAGCAGGTCTCTTCTTTGCCCAGGATGCCAACATCTACGCCGGCATTCTGGATGATAGACAGGGCGGTGCGGGCTATGGGCCACTGCTGTTCGTCGAAGCTGAGATGGCAGCCGGCATGGAAGACGACCTCGGCCTTT
>JAHJRU010000038.1 GCA_018830745.1 Chloroflexota bacterium | reverse complement strand
TTTATCTGGTCGGGGGGTGACTCCTGTCCGTACAGGCCGATGCCAACCGAGTCCGGTCCCCGGTGGGCTACGCCGCTCATTATCTCAAAGAGGTCCCTGCCCAGTGGCCCCGCACCATTCTTGTACTTAATACCGGCGATTCCACACATATTGCGCTACCTGCCCGTTGAGCTAGAGTTCTTGGTTTAACCTACCAGTTCCCGGGCTAAATCGGCCGCCGTGACCGCATCGGGGGCGGTGCCATCGGCCCCTATCTCCGCGGCAAAAGCCCGGGTTATGGGGGCCCCCCCTACTATAATCTTTATCTGGTCGCGTAAGCCGGCTTCTTTCAGACCATCAATGACGTCTTTCATATGGACCATGGTGGTGGTCAACAGCGCCGACATAGCCACTATGTGGGGTTTTAGTTCCCTGGCTTTCTCGATGAACATCTCGCTGGGAATATCAATTCCCAGGTCGGTGACGGCGAAACCGGAGCCCTCCATCAAGGTCTTCACCAGGTTCTTGCCTATGTCATGAATATCCCCTTTGACCGTGCCCAGTAGAACGACTTTGTCGGTTTGCTGTTTATCTCCGGCCATCAAAGGCTGAAGTATGGCCGTGCCCCTTTTCATCGCTTTGGAGGAGAAAATGACCTCAGGTACGAAGAGTTCGTCCCGCTTGAAGAGGTCGCCGACTACGCTCATGCCCTTGAGTAGCCCTTCGTTAAGAATCTGCTCCGGGCTAACTCCTTCCTTGATGGCTGCTTCTACCAGTTCGGCAACCCTGTCCTCGTCTCCTTCCAGGATAGCTTTTCTCATTCCTTCGTAGTCCGCCATTGTTTCTCCCTTCCGAGATAGTTTTTATACCATACCGGGAATGGTTTCCCTTATCTTCCGGTCGATTTCCGGTGGGATGGGTACGGGCTGGTGAGTGGCCAGAGTATTCTTGGCTATTTCTCGGGCGCGCTCCCGACCGTCCTTGGCCCCTTTCTCCATCCATTCTTCCCGGGGGAGCCGGTCGCTGACCTTGGGGAAGAAGAATTCGGAGCGGAGGTGCTTTACCGTGTGGGCCTGTTCAAAGAAATTGCCCGTTGGTCCGACGGCTTTGATAACATCAAGAGCCAGCGTATCCTCGTTAAATTCCACGCCCCTCAGCGCTCTCATCACCATGCCGTTTATCTCATTGTCGATTACGTATTGCTCGTAGCTGGCGGTCATGGCGAACTCCAGCAGTCCTGCTGAGTCATGGATGTAGTTAGCCCCGGCCATGGCTACCAGCAGCGTGGTAGCCATTTTCTCGTAGCCGGCCTGTACATCGGGCAGTTTGGAATCGGACATACCGGCGGTGGCATAGAAGGGGATTTTATAGAACTGCGCCATCTGGGCTACGGCGGCATTGATGAGCCCCATTTCCACTGCCCCCGAGGTATAGCTCATGCGGCGGGGATCGGCTATGGTGGAGACGGTGCCGTAGATGACCGGCGTGCCCGGGTTTACCAGCTGGGTCATGATGACGCCTGCCAGCGTCTCGATGTTAACCTGAAGCACGTCTCCAGCCAGGGTAATCGGCGAGGTAGCTCCGCATAATGCCTCGGACGGAACCATCACCGGGATGCCGTTTTCGGCGACTATGGTCATAAGCTCCGTGTAGTGCTTGTCCAGTTTCAGAGGGCTGATGACACAGCAGATGGCGGAGATAATCGGCCTCTTTTTCAGCTCCTCATGGCCGCCGGCTATGATAGATGCCAGCTTAATGGCGTTGCGCGCTCCCTCCGGATGCCAGACTCCCCCGGTCACATGCTTGGTGGTGTTGGCCAGACCGGCATAGAAACGGTTGACGTCTATCTGCTCCTGGGGAAGTTCGTGGGGGAAGACCGGCAGCAGATAAAAGTGAATGTTGTCCAGTGTATCCACCAGCCGGGCTATCTGCTTGATGTCTTCCAGGTTGGAAAGGCGTTTCTCTCCCGTCTCCAGGTCAAGGACGTTAATGGCGGTGCCCCCGGTGCCAAGATGCACTTTCTTGCCTTCCAGATCCAGGTTGTGCTTGTCCTCTCGGCCGTACAGCACTATCTTGGATGGGGCGGTGGAAATGGTCTTTTCCACCAGTTGGCGTGAAAGCCTCACTCGCTTAGCATCGCGGTCAACCGTGGCGCCTTTTTCAGCAAAGATTTCCAGGGCTGGCGCGTAGTGGACTTCAAAACCAACTTCTTCAAAGACTTCCAGGGTGGCCTGGTGGATTCGTTCAATGCTGCTCTGGGAAAGGGGTTGATACTGTCCGCCGATTTGACCTTTAGCTTCAGCCATTTCTCTCCAATCTCCCGTATTGGGTATGTTTAATATGTTTAATATTTTTAAAAATATTTACTATTTGATGTCTACAAGGCAAATAATAGCACCTCCGATAGTGAGTGTCAAGCACAGTTACACTTGTTTTGCGCCACTTTTGCCCCTATAATTAAAACCGTTTGGGAAAGGGCCGTAACGGCAATCGATTAGGACGATAGAAAGGTGGAGCTATGATTACCACACTCTCGGGAATAAAGGCAAAGGTGGATATCTCTCCTGAGGGACCTACGGTTATTATCGGGGAGCGGATTAATCCCACCGGCAGGTCCAAGCTTACGGCTGCCCTGGAGCAGAAGGACTGGGATGTCATCCGGCAGGAAGCCGTTCTTCAGGTGGAGCAGGGGGCAACGGTTATTGACGTCAACGTTGGAGCCGCCGGCATTGATGAAGTGGCTCTCCTTCCCCAGGCGGTGGAAGTGGTCTCCGAGGCCACCGGAGTGCCAATATGCATCGATACCTCCAATCCCAGGGCTCTGGAGGCGGCGCTTAAGATATGTGGAGGAAGACCCCTTATCAACAGCACCACCGGAGAAGAAGCGTCAATGTCAGTCATCCTGCCTCTGGCCAAAAAATATGGCGCCGCGGTAATCGGCCTGTGTCAGGATGAGAGAGGCATCGCCCACGAGCCGGAGCTGCGCCTGGAGATAGCGCAAAAAATAGTGGAACGGGCGAAAAGCTACGGGCTGGAGGACAGCGATGTGCTCATTGACCCCCTCGTTCTTACCGTCGCCGCCGAAACCAAAGCCGGGATGGTAACCCTGACCACAGTAAGAATGATATCCGAGAAGCTGGGACTCAATATGACCATGGGAACCAGCAATGTGTCTTTCGGGTTGCCCAACCGCTATCTCATCAATAATAATTTCCTGGCCATGGCTATCTGGTGTGGTGTGACTGCCCCGGTGGTTAATCCGGGTGCCAAAGAACTGGTGGAGACACTTATGGCCGCTGACCTGGTTATGGGCAAAGACGAATACGCCAGCAGGTACTTGAAACACTATCGAAAAACTCTCCGGCAATCGCAATCCTGACCGTGACGTTTACACAAGGACGTTTTTTCGGTAGAATGAATATGGCCTTCTGCCCCAATCACAGCTTGAAGACGGGGCACCTGGTCCTGTATTGTGTGGGCCGCTAGCTCAACTGGCAGAGCAGCTGACTCTTAATCAGCCGGTTCCGCGTTCGAGTCGCGGGCGGCTCACCAAAAACTAAAGCCAAAAAGCCCTGTGCTTGATTACGGCACAGGGCTTAATCATTGAAGGGCACTAATTTGGCACTAATTCAGCTTCGGACTAACTCTTTTAGCTCTTTATCATGTTTGGATTCTGCGTTAAGGATATTATCGAAGCCTCTGGCAGCAGCTTCTTGGAGTCCTGGTGCTACATGGCTATAAGTATCAAGGGTAATCTGAATGCTGGCATGACCTAATCGTTCTGAAACAACTTTAGGATGTACTCCCTGTTTAAGCATCAAAGAGGCATGGGTATGTCGTGCATCATGTAAACAACCTCCATCCCCTTCTATCAACATTCTGCACATCCCGGAACGAACCCTCCTTTAGCCAGCGAAAAAGCGTGCTTCTGCTGATGCCGACTATTTGGTAAACCTCAGCCGTTCTGTAATATGTGCTTCCGTTAATTGCTATTGCCATCTGACAACTCCTGCTGACACTAGTTGAATACACTTGATGCTAGCCCAAACTTCTTGGCAAATGAATCACCCGGAAGTCATGTTTGCCTTGTACATTGGTACTGGAGCAGGCAGGAAGGTTGGTGAGCCAGGCCGTGCAACTCAGGTATTTGTAGCCAGGGTTTAGCCAGCTGCCTTTCGGGTGTCTGGATATGAACACATATCAGGGAGATTGTTTACAGGATATTTAGATGAACCACGGTTGCTTTTATGCTTTATTTACCATCCCGGTGCAATCATGCTTATTGGAATAGTATATCTGAATCTGTGGTTAAGAGTGGAGGGAAACAGGATGGTCAATAACCGTGAAAGAATTCTAATTGTGGATGATGAAGAGATGATAAGGTGGACGCTTAACTGGAAGCTGTCTAAAGAGGGATATAGCTGTTCTGAAGCCGGGAATGCTGACCAGGCATTAGAAATGCTAACAGACCACTCAGCTGACCTGGTGATTTTAGATATTAACATGCCGGGAAAGAGTGGAACTGAGCTACTTCCGGCAATCAGAACGGATTTCCCGGAAACGGCGGTGGTTATGGCCAGTTCACTGAATGATGCTGGAATTATCATACAGTGCATAAAGGAAGGCGCCCAGGATTACGTATGTAAGCCTTTTAGTCTGGGCGATATCTTGTTAAGCGTTGACAGGTCTTTGGCGAAGAGCAAACTTGAGACTCAAATATGGCAGCATTATAAATTTACCGCGGACAAGCCCGGGGAACAGATGGCGGAAATTAGAGGGTTCTTTTTTGGCGCTGTCGAGAATCTGGTGTATTCCCTCGAAGCCAATGATGAATATATGACCGGGCACTCTCGGCGTGTTAAAGATTTTACGTTGGCTATAGGTCGACAGCTCGAACTATCCTCAGACACTCTGGAGGAGATGCAATGGGCAGCCTTACTCCATGATGTCGGGAGAATTGCCGTTGACCCCCACATTCTTAATAAGACAGATAAATTAACTCCTGACGAGTATAGGCATATTATGAGTCATGCTGTGGTGGGTCCCAATATGGCACGTCCATTCATCAGTAATAGAGTAGCCGGCATTATCCTGCATCATCATGACCACTACGATGGTCGGGGAATTGACCAATTAGTCACCGGCAACGACATACCCCTGGGGGCAAGAATTCTGTCGGTAGCCGATGCCTTTTCTGCCATGATTAGTGACCGTCCCTATCGCCCGGCTATGTCTGCAGAACAGGCATTAGCTGAAATCGAGAGATGTACCGGCACGCAGTTTGACCCCGTTGTGGCCCACGCATTCTTTAATACCGCTGGTTTTATTAAATTGGATGAAGACTAAGTTACCGGCGGTCAGGTGTAACAAAACAAGGATGTTGTTCGTATGACAGTAAGAGAGAAAAACGAAGTTCAGGAAATAAGCACGACCGATACCTATGATGATGCTGAGATTACAAGATTGGTTGAATGGGCTGCTGATGGGGGCGTTGAAGCCTTTGGAGAGCTTTACAGTATATACCTCGATAAAATTTACCGCTACGTCTTTTATCAGGTCAAGGACAGGATGACGGCGGAGGACCTTGTGCAGGAGATATTCTTGAAAGTTTGGAAGGCACTACATGGATACAGACGGGAGCGCTCGAGCTTCTCGGCATGGATCTATCGGATAGCTCATAACCATGTCATTGACCATTTTCGTACCAGGCGGCAACATCAAACGCTGGAGGAGGACATTCCAGCTTTGGCTGCTGGCCCGGAACAAGAGGTAGAAGAAAGGCTGATACAAAAGGAACTAGCGGAGGCAATATCTTGCCTTCCTCCGCAGCAAAGGCAAATCATTATCCTGAAGTTTATCGAGGGTCTGGACAACTGGGAGATTGCGCAAATCATGGCCAAGCGCGAGGGAGCCATAAGGGTGATGCAGATGCGAGCCCTGAGGGCACTTCGCCAGAAATTAAGCCAGGGTGGTGGCATATGTGGACTAAACTATCTAAAGCCTTTGATGAAAGTCTAGCGCGGCTAAAAAGGGGGGAGACACTCAATTCCTGCCTGGGTAGATACCCGCGCCTGTGCCAGCAATTGGAGCCACTGCTCCTGGCTGCGGAGTCTATTTCAGCTGTTCCGGGAGTGTCGCCTTCACCCGATTTCAGGAAACGCTCTAAGAGCCTTTTGATGGCACGGTTGCGTAGAGAGCCGGCTAAAGCTGCAAGACTACAGCCGGCAAAGGCAGCCTTCGATAGACTGAGTATGCCATTGAGAATATTAGAACGTGCCGTTACCGGGCCGGCCAGGGTCGCCGTTCCAGTAGCATTAGTTTTGCTCCTCATATTACAGAGCGTCTTGTTCTTCGGCTCACTTAACTTTTTTTCATCGGCTTCGGTGTCTGCGCTTGCCTCCCGCTCTACCCTGACCACCTTTGACGATGGCGTCCAGCTCAAAAGGCCAGGTTCAACTACCTGGGAGGCGGCTGTGGATGGAACGACCCTGGAGGCAGGCACCCGAGTCCAGATTGCCTCGAACTCTAACGCAGTGATTACATTTTTTAATGGTACCACGGTTGAACTTGAACCTGACACAGACCTGATGGTGGAACAACTGGAGGCGGGCAGTCAAAACCAGCCGACCGTCATTGTATTGAGACAGTGGTTTGGCAAGACCTTGAGTCGAGTGACAAAATTGGCGGACCCTGGCTCGAAATACGGGATACAGACACCGTCAGCTTACATCGCGGTACGCGGCACCCTGTTTGTCACCGAAGTCGATGAGACGGGAGCGGCCAGGGTGCAGACAATCGAAGGGCTGGTCAGCGTGAGCGCACAGGGCGAGGAGGTATACCTGCCGGCAGGCCAGCAAACCGCAGTGGAGCCGGGTGCACCTCCGAGTAAGCCCGTACCTATAAATCATGCCGAAGGTGCACCACAGGAACAAAAGACGGAAGGATTACCTGCCCAGAGCTATGACAACGAGAAACTGCCGTCCCAGAATCAGGATGGACCGCCGGCGTCCGACGGAAGTGGTGAGCAAGGCCAATGGTTGAGGCAGAGCAAACGCAATTTATGGGTTTCACTTATTTCCGGTGTAGTATTGTTGTTGTGGATTGGCACATTTCTTGTTATGGAAAAACAGAGGTCGGTAACGACCAGGCACCGTAGGAGGGCATTTGACCGTAGAAGGTGAGGCTAGTGAACAATGTCTTGGGGCCGGTGAGGAGAAGAAGGTGCCGGGCAGGGAAAGAAAGCCAGTACCTGGCTGGAATCCTGAGAATATCGGCGGTGATTGGCACCGCACTGTTTTTTAAGTCAAATCCTTATACACCTTAGAGAGAAAAGGAGGATATCTAAAATGTTTTTCGAATCAACAGGTTTAACCAACATTCTTCTTGCGTTTCTTGCGGTGCTCAATACTGCGATGTGTGTGGCGCTTTGGAGAATTCTATACCACCATACGGCGGAGGAAAATCAGGACTAAATAATCATCGCTCATAGGGATCATCCTAAATCGATTAAGCCCGCATTTCCCATATCAAACTGAGACTTAGGCGTATTGCTATGGTAAAATAGCTTCAAAGGCCCCAGTGGTTAGCTTCGCGGCAGGGGGTCTG
>JAHJRU010000037.1 GCA_018830745.1 Chloroflexota bacterium | reverse complement strand
TCTTGCATTTTACACTCCTTACTCTAGCCGAAAATATATATATCACGCAATCTATTATTTGTCAAGGGTGGTATCACCGATATTATTAGAAACCTCAAGGCGTATATATTAGCCTAGTGTACTTTCTCTATTATTATAGCATGCCCTATGGTTATATTGCTTGCCAGATTGTCACATTTCCGTCAAACACCCAAACAACCCTCTGCTCAGTTCAACAACAGGGTATAGCTTACACCTCTTGACACCATTACCATCTCGTAGTATTATATATCGAAAACCAATATCGCAATACAACATCGGGAGACGTACTATGTTTGACCGGGAGTTCTTCCTCGGCTTCGTCAAGATTCACATCCTCTACCATGCTGCCAAAGAGCCAGTCTTCGGCGTGGAGATTACCCACGAGCTTGCCCGGCATGGCTACAGCCTCAGTCCGGGCACCCTGTATCCCACCCTGCACCGCATGGAAAAAGAGGGCTACCTGGCAGGCAGCTCAAAGGTGGTGAACGGACGGGTGAGGAAATACTACCGGGCAACGGCTAAAGGCAAGCAGGTGCTGGAGCAGTCCAGGAACAGCATCAGGGAACTGGTGGCTGAAGTGCTGGAGGAAAAGTGACCACTGAATCCATAACCTCCAAAAAGAGCCGGGAAGTCTGGGGGCTCCATCCCAATATCTTCTTCCTCGGCCTGGTCAGCCTGCTCACCGACCTCAGCAGCGAGATGATTTTTACCCTGGTGCCCCTTTTCCTGGTCGACGTAATCGGGGCGGGCGCCACCATCATCGGCTTTGTCGGCGGGCTGTCGGAAAGCACGGATGCCTTTTTCAAGGTGCTCAGCGGCTGGTTCAGCGATAAAACGGGCCGGCGCAAGCGCCTGGCGGTATGGGGCTACAGCCTTTCCACCCTGGCTAAACCCTTTATGTACCTGGCATCCACCTGGGTGGCGGTGGCGGCTATCAGGTTCGGCGACAGGGTGGGCAAAGGCATACGCGGCGCACCCCGCGACGCCCTGGTGGCTGACTCCGTCCCGGCGGGGGAGAGGGGCAAAGGATTTGGCTTGCACCGGACGATGGATACCTTCGGCGCTGTCCTGGGGCTGGCAGTAGCGGCGCTTATCATTTATCTGGTTCAGGGTGGCGAACTGGAACTCAGCCTCAAGAGCTACCGCTGGCTGGTGATTATCGGCACCGTACCGGCAATACTGGCAGTCCTGGTGCTGATATTCTTTGTCCGCGAAACCGGAACGAAGCCTTTGCCAGCCAGCGACTCCCGGCACGACCTGACAGCGACCTCGGGCTTCGATACCCGTTTCAAGGTATTCCTGGGCATTATGGCGTTGTTTACCCTGGGCAACTCCAGCGATTTCTTCGTCATCCTGCGAGCGCAGAACCTGGAGGCATCGGTGGTGCAGATAGCCGTAATGCTGGTGCTGCTCAACATCACCTGTGCCTCTATCTCCTTGCCGGCAGGGGTGCTCTCGGACCGTGTTGGCCGGAGGCGGGTCATAGCTGCAGGGTGGTCGATTTATGCGCTGGTTTATCTCGGTTTCGCCCTGGCAACGAGCCTATGGCAGATATGGCTGCTTTTTGCTGCCTACGGCGTATACTACGGAGTGATAGAGGGGGTAGCCCGTGCCTTCGTGGCCGACCTCGTAGCCCCCGAGAAAAGGGGTACCGCCTTTGGCTTGTATCATGGAGTAATAGGCCTGGCTCTATTAGCCGCCAGTGTAATTGCCGGATTTCTATGGGAGACTATCAGCCCGGCCGCTCCTTTTTTCTTCGGTGCCGGCCTGGCTTTTACAGCCATGCTGAGCCTTATATGGCTGATTAGAGAGTAGGGAAGCATTTTACATAATGTTCGTTACGAAGTAGTCTGTATTTGCCGACCCTGCTCCCAGTTGCTACAATGTAGCCGAATGCAAAAGACAACAAGGATTAAGTCAGGTGCCTGAAGCCACCATTACTCTTATCTTCATCACCTCATTTACGGTTGCCCTCTCCGGAGCGATGATGCCAGGACCGGTGCTGGCCATTACCATCAGCGAGTCGGCTCGCAGCGGATTTTGGGCCGGGCCCAAGATAATCCTGGGACACGCCATCCTTGAGCTAGCCGTGGTAACCGCTCTGGCTCTGGGTTTGAGCCGCTTTATTGCCAGCGACCTGGTATCAGCCGTTATCGGGCTTATTGGGGGAGGCATTCTGCTGGCTATGGGAGCAATAGCTTTAAAACAGGGATTGGGTAATGCAACTATGCCCACGGCGGCTGACGGGAAGGCGGGGCGGAGTGGCAGAGTCATCCTTTCCGGAATCCTGGGCAGCATGTCCAATCCCTACTGGTTCATCTGGTGGATAACCCTGGGCACGGTCTACCTCATCTGGGCGCTCAGTCTGGGGGTGGTCGGCGTAGCCTCTTTTTTCACCGGCCATATTCTGGCCGATTTCGGCTGGTATGCTTTGGTGGCATTTATTGTGGCCACCGGCAGGAAGGTGATGAACGACCGGGTCTACCGCGGGGTATTGGCAGTGTGCGGGCTGGCACTGCTGGCACTCGGTGTTTATTTCATTATTTCCGGGGTCAGATTCCTGACTGGGTAGCCTTCACCCACTTAAACTGATTTACCCCAATCCGCTATCTTTTCCTGCCTTCGTTCGTTATACTAAATG
>JAHJRU010000036.1 GCA_018830745.1 Chloroflexota bacterium | reverse complement strand
GCTGTGCTCCCCTGGAGCAAGCCGCCAATCCCTCCCAGCCAAAAGGCTTTACGGCGTCACCGACATGATATAAATTGGGCAATGGCGTCTCCTGAGGCATATCGTATCCCATCCAGGAGCGCAGAGCAGGCAACTCGTCATCAATATCTCTCACATCCATCCTGAGGATACGGCCATGCCTGTCGAAGTCGGGGAAGACCTGCCTGATATCCTCCAGGGTGAGTTTGGCTTCCTCCTCTTTATCTATGGGATGCAGGCAGGAGGATGGCGTGCTCCAGATGACCATCAGGTGCTGACCTGGCGGTGCCAGTTCGGGGCAGTGCCTGGTCATGGGTACACCGGTGACAATTCTTTTGGCGCCGATTATCAGCAGTCCACCCTGGGCTTCCACCAGGGGCTTATCACTGGCGATCAGGGTGTGTACTATCGGGGATGGTCTTAGAGCATCAACCTGTTTCAGGTAATCAGCATCAAAGGCGCTTCTGTCAGCCAGTTCTATAGTCTTCTTGGGCCCCATATCACTTATTAACACGCTGGTCGCCACCTCGACATGGCTACCATTTTTTTTCACTGTTACGGTATCAACTTTTCCTTGTTGAACTACGATTTTTTCTACCGGGCAGCCTGTCCATACGTCTCCCCCTCTCTTCTTCACCGTATCGGCTAAGGCGTCGGCCAGTTCAATATTCCCTCTGGGGGCGACGCCGTGATAAGGCATACCACCCTGACCGGCACTGGACACGTAGGTAAACCAGTGTGAAACAGGGTATTCAAAATCGTTTACTGAGGAGATGGCAGAAGTGAGCGCATGAAAGAGCTGCAGCACCTTCTCATCGTCCGTATATTGCTTAAGCCAGTCTCGGAACGACATTTTATTTTTCGGGTCTGTTGCCCCGGAACCACCCTGACGGAATGCCCCCAGTATTTTCTCTGTAGCCGCTCCCTGGGCTAGACGGCTGAGTATCTTCGTTTTACTGGCGCCCGTTTTATCCAGTAAGGACATCAGGGCTCTGATTTGCCCCTTTTCCGGCAGTACATGCCACTCTCCGCCCATCCAGGCGGTGGTGCCGACAGTTTCACGGACATCGAAGGGGGCACCCACCTCTCTGAAAATGTCTTCTGTTACCCCTCTGGTCGCTATGGCTACCGCTCCGGTGGGCACTTTAAAGCCTTCCTGCTCTATAGTAGAGAACCGGCCCCCTAACCGTTCTGACTTCTCCGTAAGCAGGGTCTTGTACCCGTAGCGCGCCAGAAGCGCCGCAGCACATAAACCGCCGATACCGGAACCAGCCACTACTACGTCGTATTTATTGTTTGCCACTCCATTGCCTCCTGATGCTGTTGAAGCTAAGGTATTATCACTATCCGGAGAGGGTTACCTATTTTCTGTTCTAAGATTTCCAGTCCCCGGTTCACTTCATCCAATGGAATACGGTGGGTTATGGAGCGGGACAGGTCTATTTTGCCCGACCTCACTAATTCGGCTACGTATGGGAAGTCCTGCTGACATACCGTCCATAATCCTCTGATGTCGATTTCCTTTACAATCAAAGGATGGGCGCTTACTTTAAACGTACCGGTATAGACGCCCACGATTACCGCCTTTCCGCTACGGCGGACCGACTCAATGGTCTTCTCGATAGCGCTGTCTATCCCCACGAATTCAAAGGCTACGTCGACCCCTTCGCCACCACTCAATCTTTTTACCTGTTTGACCACGTCAGGGGCATCCATATCAACAGCCTCGTCAGCGCCCACTGCCAGAGCCAGCTCTCGCTTAGCTTCTTTGCGGTCCACGGCAATAACTTTGGCTGCTCCAAACGCCTTAGCCATTTGAATGGCGTTTATCCCCAGACCACCTATGCCGAAGATAGCCACGCTATCTCCGATCTTAACTTCGCCCCTTTTCATGGCGTGGAAAGTGGTGGCCACGGCATCCGTCATTATGGCTCCTTCTTCGAAGGATATTTCCTCCGGCAACAAACAGCAGTTGAAAGCCGGAGCCTCCATATACGCTGCCCAGCCACCGCCCCAATCAAAGCCGAGGTTTGAGGGATTGATACACAGGTTCCACTGAGCCGCTACACAATAGCGGCAGTGGCCGCAGGATATAACCGAATTAACAAAAACCCGGTCACCCGCTTTCAGTTCTTTTACCTCTTTCCCTACCGCTTCTATTATTCCGGCTGGTTCGTGGCCTAAAATAGCGGGGAGCCTGGGGGGTGGAAGAGCGCCGTTTATCATGCTCAGGTCGGTGTGACATATGCCACAGGCTTTTACCCTGACCAGGACGTTGCGAGCCCCGATTTCACTGGGAATGGGAACCTCGTCCACGCTTATGGCTTCCCCGAAGGCATGTAATCTGCCGGCTTTCATAAAGCCCTTTTTCAATCATAACCCCCT
>JAHJRU010000035.1 GCA_018830745.1 Chloroflexota bacterium | reverse complement strand
GAACATCGCCCTTGACCTGGCATATTATATTGAAGAGCGTGGTTTTAACGCGGTGCCTTTACCTATGCAGCAGACTGACATGGACTTGAAAAGAGGTACATATGGGCCTCTCTCCCTGCGCCACGCTGCCGTGGAAGCCGGTTTAGGAACACTCGGACTGAATCTCATGATGCTGACCCCGGAATATGGTCCCCGGGTGTATGTCACGGCTGTGCTGACCGATGCCGAAATTGAGCCTGACAAGCGTCAGGGGAAGAAGCTTTGTCTCGGGGCTGCCTGCGGGCGCTGTTTGCTGGTCTGCCCGGCCGATGCTGTCAAACACTGGGGTCTGGACAAGCGTCAGTGTTCTACCAAAGCGCAGATACACGGGGTCTCATCCCTGTTTTCTTATCTCGATGAAGTGCTTGAGGCGGAGACAGAGGAGGAGAGGAAGGACCTTTTGCATAGTCTGGAACTGGTTGAGCTGTGGCAGGCTCTCAGAACCGGGGCTGGCGCCGTGGGAGCCTGTCCCTGCTGTCTGGAAGTCTGCCCTGTTGGGGAAGACTATGCTCTGCATCTGAAGGAGCAATTTGCCAGGATAGACGGAGGAGCCGATAAGGAAGGGAAATTAGCAGCCATGCGGCAGGCAGAGCGGAATCAAGAGTCCATACCCGGTTACGAAATATCGAAGCACTGGATAGAGGGAGACTTAGCCTGATAATCAACGGTTTTCCGAGGCTGTTTTGTAATAATAGCCGTTCTTGAGTGAGCGGCTATTTTATTACTTATCGCAGCCAGATATGGGTGTGATATAATGGGGCTGGTTTCTAATAATAGGCGGGAGTGAAGTCATAGAGCGCATTATATCAGGGAAACCCGGCACTGAAGATGCTCCACTGGATGTTAGCCTTCGGCCTCGCTGTCTCGATGATTTTGTGGGACAGAAGAGGATTAAGGAGAACCTCAAAATAGCCATAACCGCTGCCAGAGGCAGGGACGAGGCGCTGGACCATACCCTGCTGTACGGTCCGCCTGGTCTGGGCAAGACCACCATGGCCTACATTATCGCGGCGGAAATGGGGGTTAATATCAGGGTTACCTCCGGCCCGGCGATAGAGCGCACCGGAGACCTGGCGGCTATCCTTACCAACCTGCGGAGTCAGGACGCCCTGTTTATCGATGAAATCCACCGTTTGAGTCGTGTTGTGGAGGAGGTGCTTTATCCGGCGATGGAGGACTTTGCTCTGGATATTATCATCGGTAAGGGGCCGGGTGCCAGGAGCCTGAGGCTTAACCTGCCCCGGTTTACCTTAATTGGAGCGACCACCCGTTTTGCCCAGCTAAGCCCGCCCCTTCGTGACCGTTTTGGGTCGGTCTATCGGGTTGATTTCTATGACCAGCAGTCCATAGAGTCCATCCTGGGCCGCTCTGCCCAGATACTCCAGATAAAGGTGGATGGTGGGGGATTGAGGGAGATAGCCCGGAGAGCCAGGGGCACTCCTCGCGTAGCCAACCGCCTGCTCCGGCGGGTAAGGGATTATGCCCAGGTTATGGCGGATGGCGTGGCTACTGAGGCAGTAGCCGTTGAAGCCCTGACCAAACTTGAAGTTGATTCCATCGGGCTGGACGAAATCGACCATAAGGTGCTGCTGACCATCATCGAGAAGTTTAACGGCGGGCCGGTGGGACTGGAGACCATCGCCGCCGCCATCAGCGAGGAATCCGACACCATCATGGATGTTTATGAGCCTTACCTGTTGCAACTGGGCTTTCTGGAGCGGACTCCCCGTGGCAGATTAGCTACACCCTCGGCTTATGAGCACCTGGGTTTGCCCTATAACAAGGATAAGTCGTCTCAGACAGCCCTGTGGTAGGAACAGGGGAAATAAGTGCCCTCCCTCTCTCTCGCCTTTGAGATTGCCCGTGCCTTCGGAGTGACGATAGAGGATGTCTTTCAATACGGGAAATAAGGCGAGGCAGGCGTAGTGAGCCGCAGGTTTAACAGAATATTTATGCCTGCCAGACAAATTTTTACGGGTCGTTTATGTCCTTGGAGATAAACTATATTGAAAATTCAAACTCTTCTAACAGTTATATAGCCGCATTTTCCAGGGGAAATAGATAATATGAACTTGAAAATGGATATAAACGCCAAGGATGCGCTCTTTTTCAGAAAGAAGGCTCTGGATCTGGAAAAGGAAGCCAGGTATCACGAGGCGATTGCCCTTTTTGATAGAGCGATAGAGATAAATCCAAATGACACGAAAGCCTGGCATGGTAAAGGAGATGCCTTGCTTAATATCGGGCAATTTGATGAGGCGCTGGTATGCTTTGAAAAAGCTTTGGAAATTAATCCCAATAACGCTGATGCCTGGCTTAGCAGGGGTAAGGCACTGGCTGAACAGGGTAAACACCAGAAAGCCAAGTACTGTTTTGACAACGCCTTAACCGTCAATCCAAATAACGCCGTAGCCTGGCATAGCAAGGGGTTTTCGCTTGACGCACAAGACGAGCATGCGGAGGCACTGGCTTGCTTTGAAAAAGCCATAATAATACAACCGGAGTATTTGCTTGCCTGGTATAATAAAGGGGTTGTTTTAAGAAAAATGAGGCGTTATGAGCCAGCAATAGAATGCTTTGATAATGCTTTGAGGATAGACCCGCGATTCTCCGAAGCCTTGCATAATAAAGGCTATGTTCTGGAAGCTATGGGTAGACATGGCGAGGCAAAAGCCTGCTATACCATACTGCAAATGCAAAATGAAAATGGCGAATAACTAGTGAATTGAACAGTTGGCAACCTTCCTGCTAACCAGCCTTGATAAATGGTCTTGACAAAGCTAAGATTACAGATGTGAAGTCTTTGCTGGTTCATTGTTGCTGTGCCCACTGTGCCGCCTATACCGTTGATTACTGGAGGGGTCAGGGGTACGAGGTTGGCGCTCTGTGGTATAACCCCAATATCCACCCGTATATGGAGCATCAGCAGCGACTGGAAGCCATGCAAGAGTACGCCCGGGGTGCAAATTTACCGCTGAGCGTAGTCGATGGCTATGATATAATCGACTATTTTCGCCGGGTAGCGGGAAATGAAGCCCAGCGCTGTCGGCACTGCTTTGAGCTTCGCTTGGGTAAAACGGCGGAGGTGGCTGCCGAGCAAGGCTTCAATGCCTTTACCACCACCCTGCTCATCAGTCCTCACCAGAAGCATGACCTCATCCGGGAGGTGGGCCATCGGGTTTCCGAAGCCAGCGGCGTCGCTTTCCTGTATGCCGACCTACGCAAGCGCTATTCCGATAGTCGACATATTACCAAGGGACTTGGGATATACCGTCAGCAGTACTGCGGCTGCGTTTACAGTGAATGGGAACGCTATGCCGATGTAAAGATAGAATGAGCGGTAAAGCCTGTCTTTTAATTGTTCTCCTTCTTTCTCTTCTCCTCGGTGGTTGCAGCGCACCACCGGATACAGTAGCGGTTATCAAGGTTATCGACGGGGATACCATTGTCATAGAAGGCGGCTACCGGGTGAGGTATATCGGTATTGATACCCCGGAGATTCATCCCCGGCTGGAAGCCTACGGTATCGAAGCATGGCAGGCTAACCGCCGTCTGGTGGAAGGCAAGCGTGTTCGTCTGGAGAAGGATGTCTCGGAGACCGACAGGTATAATCGGCTGCTGCGCTACGTGTATGTAGATGGCGTATTCGTCAATGCTGAACTGGTCAGGATGGGGCTGGCGCGCGTTAAAAGCTATCCCCCTGATACCAAATATCAGGCTTATTTGGAAGAGGTGTATATGGGCGACCGCCTGCTGGAGCGCGG
>JAHJRU010000034.1 GCA_018830745.1 Chloroflexota bacterium | reverse complement strand
GAACAAGCTTATGGCAACATCGACCTGGGTGAAGGCAGCCGCGTCCAGCTGGAATTTGTCAGCGTTAACCCCACCGGCCCGCTTCATGTGGGGCACGGGCGAGGGGCTATCCTGGGCAGCACCCTGGCCAACGTACTAACCGCCGCCGGCTACCAGGTAGAGAAGGAATACTACGTCAACGACGCCGGCAACCAGATAGACGCCTTCTGCCGCTCTCTCTACGCCCGCTATCAGCAGTCCTCCGGCATTGATGCGGAAATGCCGGCCGAAGGATATTTTGGCAGCTACATGGTTGAGCTGGCTCAAGAAATCATCAGCGAAGAGGGAGACCGTTTCCTCAAATCGCCAGCCGAGGAGGAGATGCCTCAACTGGGGCAGATTGGCCTGGCTAAAATGTTAAAGCAAATCAAGGCCGACCTTGAGCTTTTGGATGTCAATTTTGATATCTGGTTCAGCGAGCAGAGCCTCTTCGACAACGGACAATACCAGAAGGTGATGGCGCTCCTGCGAGAGCAGGGCTATATCGACGAAAAGGAGGGGGCAACCTGGTTTGTCTCCACCGCTCTGGGCGATAGTAAAGATAATGTCGTGGTGCGCGGTAACGGTTCGCCGACCTATTTTGCCTCCGACATCGCCTACCACTACAACAAGTTCCTGGAGCGCAAGTTCGATAAGGTCATCGATATCTGGGGAGCGGACCATCAGGGTCATGTATCCCGGATGAAAGCCGTAATCAGCGCCCTGGGCATTGAGCCGGACCAGTTGGAAGTGATAATCTCGCAGATGGTCACCCTCCGGCGCGGTGATGAACTGGTGCGTGTTTCCAAACGCAGCGGGGAGCTGGTTACCCTGCGGGAGGTGGTGGAAGAGGTAGGAGCTGACGCCTGCCGCTTTTTCTTCCTGTCCCGCTCGGCAGATAGTCAAATGGACTTTGATCTGGAGCTGGCTAAAAAGGAATCGGCCGATAATCCGGTTTACTACGTTCAGTATGCCCACGCCCGCATTGCCAGCATACTCCGTCTGGCACAGGAGAGGCAGATTGACTACCGGGACGGCAACGTCTCCCTGTTGACCACCGAGCCGGAGTTAACGTTAATCCGCAAGATGATGCTGCTGCCGGAAATCGTGGAGACCATCGCCGTCACCCTGCAACCGCATCATCTCAGCTACTACGCGCAGGAACTGGCTACGGTCTTCCACAGCTTCTACAAGCAGTGCCGCGTGGTGTCTCAGCATCCTGAAGATGAAGCCATCACCAAAGCCCGCCTCAAGCTGGTCGAAGCCGCCAAACTGGTGCTGGCCAGAACCCTAGGCCTTATGGGAATGACCGCCCCGGAGAAGATGTAGCCCCCGGCTACAGCCCCCGGAGGAACTCAGGTCTAAGCAAAGCGGGGTCTTTTCTCTCCAGGATATACCTCAACTGCTCCAGCATCTGCTCCTTGTCCTGCGGCAGCCTTCCCCTTACGGAAAAGTAATTGGAGGCATGCATGGAGCTGAAAAAGCAGTCGGTGAAGCTGGCATTCTCAATCATTATCTTCAGCTCCTCCAGCGATTGCAGTGGTGATATGGACTGAAACGCGCCCTGCTCCGCCTCCCGGTAAAGAGGGGTGCCGGGAACAAAGGTTAGCGTCAAGGCTCCGGCATACTCGGGGTCGATATCGGTAAGAATCCCGGCCGTCTCCAGGGCGTGCCGTTGACTTCCCTCCACTCCACCCAGCCCCAGAATAACGGACACGGAAAGGGCGATTCCGGCATCCTTGGCTTTGCGGCACGCCGTCACCATTTCGGCATAGTTCACTCCCTTGTGAATCTTGCGCAGGACATCTTCATCACCGCTCTCCACCCCGATATAGAAAACATCCAGCTTGAGCTGCTTCAGTTCCGCCAGTTCCTCCTGGCTCCGCCGCAGGATATCCTGGGCGGTGGCATAGGTAGAGATTCTCTCTAACTGGGGGAATATTTCGTTTACATGCTCCAGGACTTCGACCAAATCAGGGAGGGGGTAGACCAGGGCATCACCGTCCTGCAGGAAAATACGCTTCCCATCCCACCCCCGTCCCAGCATGTACACCACTTGCGGGACATCAGGCACATGGACGCCTTGCCTCACATACATGGATAGGGCGTCAATCTCTTTTATGGCATCCGCCACTGGCCGAACCTGGAGTTTGCAGCCATAGTAATTACAGAAGGTGCAGGTGTTATTGGAGCAACCGCTGGTTATGGGAAGATAATAGCTTTTCCACTCACTTGGGGGGCGGATGATGTCCGGACGTTCAAAACTCATTATGTCAACTTTTACCAGTTTTGGTACTGTTTGCATTTGTTGACTAAACTGAATAATACTCCAGTTTTTGTCTTTTTTCTTCTTTAACTCAGTTCGTAGCTTATAATGCTGCCCTCCAGGGCATGCACTTTAACATCGAAGGTATAGGGTGCTTCGGTAAAGATGAACCTCCCCATTACCCCCCTGGACTTCATCCTTATCGTCCCCTTGATATGGTACACCGGGAAGGCGCCTCCAGCTACCAATTCCGTCTCGCCGATGGCCGCCTTGCCCCGCCAGTACTTGTTCTGAATGAAGCTAAGGCAAATCTTCTGTGCTTCAGCTGCTGAAAATGGCTCGCCCATAATTTCAACCGCGGAGCAGGAATACTACACCCAGTAAAAGCATAATTACTCCAATAGTCACCGCTATCCCGCCCCCGATCTTCAGCGCCCCCGGCTCAGGTCGTGGCGGCCAGCGGTCCATAAGCTCCCTCAAGTCCGGACGGCTGGACATGCGGTAATCGTAGCTCTCCTGCTCCCGCTTACCCCAGAGAATTCCGACTAAACCAACGAGGATAAATATACCACCCACCACCATTGGTAGAGCCCAATCCACGTCTAGCATATGCCCCTCCCCCAAGGTGCCAATCGCTCACCTTAACTATATGAGTTTTCAGCCCCCTTTTCAACCATTGGTGGACAGATGTCAATCAGCTTTTTAGAATGTAGCTGCTATTTAACCTCAACCACGGCACCAGCAGCTTCCAGCTTCTCCTTGGCAGCAGCTGCTTCTTCCTTGCTGACCTTCTCCTTAACGGCTACCGGGGCGCTCTCCACCAGGTCCTTCGATTCCTTCAACCCCAGCGTGGTCAACTCACGCACCGCCTTAATGACGTTTATCTTGTTCGCCCCTATCTCTTTCAGCATCACATCAAACTCGGTCTGCTCTTCGGTTTCCGCCTCTGCCTGCGCAGCACCCGCTGCGGGGGCTGCGGCTACTACCTGAGCCGCCGCACTAACGCCGAACTCTTCCTCTAAAGCCTTGACCAGCTCGGACAGATCAAGCACCGTCATAGTCTTTATAGCCGCCATTATATCCTCAATAGCAGCCGATTTCTTGGCTCTGGGTGACTTAGCTGGCACCGCCTCAGCCGGAGCAGCCTCTTCCTTGGCCTTCTTTGGCTTTTTAGGCGGCTCTGGTGCTGCTGCCTCGGGCTCTTCTGTCGCCACTGCTTGAGGTTCTTCCGCAGCTGCTGACTCGGGCTCTTCTGCAGCCGCTGCCTGGGGTTCCTCTGCAGTTACTTCTTCCGTAGTTTCCGGTGTGGTTTTTTCTTCATCCTGTGACATTTTTTATTCCGCCTCCAATTGCTGTATTCTTGCCTGTAGTCCGTAAATAATCCCCCTGATGGGGGCGTTTAAGCAGTTAAGTAATCCCATGATGGGACTCTGCATCCCGCCCATAACCTGGGCCAGTAACACCTCTCTTGCTGGTAGCTTGGAAAGGGTCTTTACATCGGCCGCACTGAGCAACCTGTCAGTCAAAAAGCCTGCTTTAACACTCAGGATAGACTTCTCGCTATCAATGTAGCCAAGCAAAGCCTTCGGTGGCTCGGTTATCTCACCGTATCCAAAGGCGATGGCTACCGGACCCTCAAAGGAGCCAGCCAGCTCCGCCATACCAACCCTTTCGGCGGCAAACCGAGCCATGGTGTTCTTTACCACCAGGTATTTCACCCCTGACTTCCCCAGTTGACGGCGCAAAGCCGTCATCTGGGCATTGGTGAGTCCCCGGTAATCGGTTAATATACCGATACTGCACCCGGAGATAATTTCACTGAGGTCCTCAATAGCCTTAGCCTTTTCTTCTTTGTTCGCCATTAGTTCATCACCACCTCACTAACGTTTGCATTTTCCTAAAAATAAGAAGTCCTCATGCCAATAACACAAGGACTTCATTAAGTACCATTACGTGTCCTCGGCAGGCATGACATTTAAGCCCCAACAGGCGCCCACTGTCTTTAGACTTCTTTACTGAGTTGTTAAGCTTCTAGTCGCGCCCCCCTATCAAACAAACCGCCACATTATAGTAGCCACAGACGCCACCCAGATTATGCGCCAGACCAAGCTTGGGATTCTTTATCTGCCTTTTCTCAGCCTTGCCCTGTAGCTGCTTATAGAGTTCGTATAACATCCTGATACCGCTGGCGGAAACGGGATGCCCAAAAGACTTCAGCCCACCATCGGTATTGCAGGGCTGCTCGCCATCCAGGTCAAATCTGCCCGCCTCAAGGTCCTCCGGAGCCTTCCCGAAGGGACTTATCAGGAGGTCTTCATAGGTAAGCAACTCGGTGCTGCTGAAGCAGTCATGCACCTCAAAATGAGAAACCTCTTTGCGCGGGTCCTTGACTCCCGCCTGTGCGTAAGCCGACCGGGCGGCGTTGACTGTTTCAGGGAAGTTAGCCTCAAGCTTGTCGCCACCGCCGATAAGGGTATTATCGCTAGCCTTGAAGTAGGCTTGCCCGGCCCCATTGGCTATGGCCAGCCCCTTAACCAGGACATAATCGTCTCTCAGCGATTCGGCAATCTCGGGCGTGGTAACAATGCAGGAGGCTGAACCATCACTCATGCCGCAGCAGTCGTACAGGCCGAAGGGATAGGTGACCATGGGAGCATTGAGCACATCGTCAATAGTTATCTCCCTCTTAAGGTGAGATTTGGGAGCCAGGGTACCGTTATGATGATTCTTAACCTCAAGCCTGGCCAGAATCCTCCGCATGCGGTCATAGGAAATATTGTGCTTTTCCATGTACCTGACGGCGAAAAAAGCGAAGGTAGTTGCCGGCGGCAGGTCATGGTCTACCCCCGGCAGGTCAAAGGATGAGGGGATAACTTTACCGAAACCACCGGCATGGTCCATCAGCTTCTCGGTACCGTTGGCCAAAACAATATCATATGTTCCCGAGGCTACGTAGTAACAGGCAGTTCTGAAGGCATCAAGCCCGCCGGAACAGAAGTTCTCCACCCGGCTGACCGGAACATAGTTTAATTTTAACCACCGGGCCAACTGGGAGCCGGTCTCACCGGTAAACAAGGTCGTCTGTACAGCGGCATTGATGTCTTTTAATTCCAGCCCGGCATCCTCCAGGGCTTCCTTAGTTGCCTCAACCGCCATATCGTCGGCGTTCTCGCCCCATTTTTCTCCAAAATTGGTACAGCCCATACCAACTACGGCTACTTTGTCTTTTATGCTCTCCATATCATAATCCTCCTATAGTTAAGCTCTTATCGGAGTGGCTTTCCAGTAGTAATTATTAATACCGTCTCTGACCATGATTTTTCTGAAGCTCATCTCAATCTCCATCCCCACCTTTACCTCCTCAGCCACGCAGTCGGTCATATAGACCTGGAACCTGCCGCCTCCTTCAAGATGAACCAGAGGACAGACAATAGGCACTTCCACCTGGCTACTAAGGTAATCCATGGAGAAGGTCCAGATGGTTCCCTTCTTATCCGAAAGCCTTACCGAGTCGAATTGACCTTCGGTACCGCAGTTACCGCAGGCCCTCTGCGGCGGGAAGTTTACCGCTCCGCAGGCCTTACACTTACCGCCACGGAAGCGCAGGATACGATCACGTTCACGCCACAGCATAACGGGTGAAGTCTTCCAGTAGTGGTGAGGAAGAAAGCCCTCTTCCGTTATCGGATTCAGGAGCCCTCTCCAGAGCCAGTATGTCTTATAATCGTTGATTACCATCTTGGAATCAAGGTGCTTTTTCATTCCCCTTCTGGCGGCGTTGCCCCTGACCTTCTCAATCTCCTCGGTAACCCGGAAAGCAAAGGCATCTGCGCCATCGCCATATCCGGCCAGGAGAATGAGGTCACCGGGTTTGGCTTCCTCCAGCGCAGCCACAAACAACATCATGGCATAAGGAACACCGGTGTTGCCCATAACGCTGAAGAAAACGTCCTGCACCTGGGTCTTGGCATCAAAACCCAGCTTTTTAGCCACATCAGCCACCCGGCGGGCAGTAGGCGTATAGATAGCTATCTTGGCGAAATCCTTGGCTTCAAGCTTATTCTTCTTCATCAAGCCGGCAATCGCCTCGCTAATTACTTTGACGTAACCCTCTGTCTGGGCAAAACGCTCGTGGGTAGTACGCAGAAAAGTATCATCGCTAGAGCGCCATACATCCAGTATTTCATCGGAGATAGAGTAACTGCCTTCCAGACTGGCGATGACATTGGAATCACCCACCATGAGTGCCGCTGCGCCGTCACCGAGGTCCTGGTCATAGGCGGACAGTGGAGCACCCTGACGACGGTCGGCTGCGGTCACCATCATTTGCTTGGCTGAACCAGCCTTGACCGCATCGCAGGCAAACCTAAGTCCGGTAGTCCCGGCTTTAAGAGAGCCGGCAAAATCAGCCGTGACGATATCGCGGCGAAGGTCAGCCCCGGCAGCCACAATGGAAGCCGCCTGCTTCTCCTTATAGGGGGAATTGGTGGAGGCGAAAATCAATCCGTCTACCTTTTCCCGTTCTACCCCATGCAAGCAGTCGGCCGCGGCCGCCACCGCCATGGTTATGGCGTCCTCATCATAGTGACAGATAGCCTTCTCTCCTTTAGCTCCCTTGGCTATGGCATCCCGGCTCAACCGCCACAGAGGTACGTACGCACCGTATGACGTAATACCAATCATATTTAGCTCCTCCTTCACTTCGGTTACTCCCAAAAATATAGAATACCTGTTTAAGCTAACCCATGTCAAATCAGGCGCTTATTCGTCACAGGTTTCTGGTGATAACTATCCGCTGCACCTCCGAGGTTCCCTCCACAATCTGTAGCACCTTAGCCTGTCTATAATATCGGGAAACGGGGTAGTCACTCATGTAACCATAGCCGCCGTGAATCTGTACCGCATCGCTGGCTACCCTCTCCACCATCTCCGAAGCATACAGCTTGGCAGCCGAAGCCTCAAAAGTGTAGGGCAAGTCCCTGTCCTTGAGCCAGGCTGCCTTTAAATACATGAGGCGGGCCAGTTCCACCGCCACCGCCATATCAGCCAGCTTAAAGGACACGCCCTGATATTCGATGATAGGCTGGCCAAACTGTATTCGCTCCCGCGCATATGCCAGAGCCGCCTCAAGGCAAGCCTGCGCCAAACCGACACTACAAGCGGCAATGGCTATCCGGCCCATTTGCAGCGTCGCCAGATGCTGCGCCAAACCTTTTCCTGGTTCACCGAGCCGGTTTTCCTCCGGCACGCGGCAATCTTCAAAGACAAGCTCATGGGTGGAAGAGGAATGCAGTCCCATTTTGTCATACCTCCGGCCGATGGTAAAACCGGGTGTGTCTTTGGGAACAATGAAGGAATCGATTACGCCTCTACCCCGACTATCCCTGCCGGAGACAGCGGCTACCACCGCAATGGAACCGCTATCCAGCCCGATGTTGGTGATGAACTGCTTGGCACCATTTAACACCCACTGGTCGCCCTCCCGGGTTGCCGCGCAGCTAATGGAAGCGGCATCAGAGCCAGCGTCCGGCTCGGTCAGGGCAAAAGAACCTATCTCCTTCCCCTTGACCAGCGGTGGTAGCCATCTGCTTCTCTGCTCTTCCGTACCAAAACTCTCAATCTCGTGGGCGCACATGGAGGTCACATCGAGCATTATGCCAAGGCCGACATCCCCGCGTGAAATCTCTTCAATACACAAAGCCATACTTACCCAGTCACCACCACCGCCACCGTATTCCTCAGCAAAAGGAATGCCCATCATGCCCAGCTCACCCATCTGGCTCATAATGTCATAAGGGTACTCGCCAGTTTTTTCCAGCTCCTCCGCCCGCGGCGCAATTATCTCATCCGCGAAGTTACGGCACATCTCCCTTATCATTAGCTGTTCCTCTGAAAGCGCAAAGTCCATCTGGCAGTTCCTTCTCTATGCTGGATAAATAATATCAGGATATCACGGGGCGCCAATAATAAGAACGCAGCACATAAATTTACCTGGCAGTCCGCCCTGATTGTGAATCAATCCCTGCTGAACATTCTTCAGCTGACGAGAGGGCTCCTCTGCCTTGCCCTGAATTTGCTTATAGACCTCATAAGTTTCACGGCACCCGCTGGCTCCTATGGGATGCCCGAACGATTTCAAGCCCCCGCTGATGTTCACCGGTAGCTCTCCCTCCTGAGTGAAAGTACCGGCGTCAATATCCTCTTTAGCCTGCCCCTTGGGACAAAAGCCCAGGGACTCGCAGGCAATAAGCTCGGAGATAGAAAAGCAGTCGTGAACCTCCGCCACATCAAGCTCCTTACGAGGGTCCTTTATCCCCGCCATCTCATACGCCTGCCGGGCAGCGTGCTCCGTTTCCCCCCAATGGGTATAATCATAATCGGTCCGCACATAACCCTGACCCGGACCAACGGAAACACCCAACCCCTTTATAGTGACATAGTCGTCCCGGAAGCTCCTGGCATCTTCGGCACGACATAGAACCGCTGCCGCCGCGCCATCAGTTACACCACAGCAATCAAACAAGCCCAGAGGCCAGGCAATCATGGGGGCGTTCACCACCTGCTCCAGAGTCACCTCGCGGCGCAGATGGGCTCTGGGATTTCGAGCACCGTTATAGTGGCTCTTCACCGAGATTTTAGCCAGGGTAAGCTTGCCTTCTTCATTACTCAAACCATATTGGCGGAAATAGCGGGTAGCCGCCAGCGCATAGTTGCCAGCCGCCGTATAGCCAACCTCAAACACCGGGTGCCGCCGGGGGAGCCGCTCAACATCGTTAGGCAAGCCAGGAAACCCATAGTCCTTCATCTTCTCATAGGTAACCACCAGCACCCTGTCATATACCCCGGCTGCCACAGCAAAGGCAGCCGCCCTTATTGCCTCTATCCCGGTACCACAGGCATTCTCCACCCGGGTGACCGGAATATACTGAAGCTTCAATGGTTTGGCTATGGTGGCGCCGGTGTAGTCAAACATGGTGCCAGCCCAGGCTGCCTGGATATCCTGTATACCTATTCCGGCATCAGCCAGAGCTTCCTCAGCCGCTTCCACAATCATATCTTCCGCGCTCCTGTCCCAGAGCTCGCCGAATCGGGTGCATCCCATACCCACTATGGCTACCTTGTCCTTAATGCTCTCCATCTCTCTTGTCTCAGCACCTCACGGGACGGACTTTCCAGAAATAATTATGGAAACCCATTCCATCGTGTAAATTCCTAAAGGTAGGTTCCACCGGCATATCGACCTTAACCTCATGCGGGTCACGATCGGTCATCTGGGTAAAAATACGCCCCCCACCTTCAAGGTCAACCACGCACATGATACTGGGCAGGTCCAGCACTCTGGCCCGCTCATCCATGCTGAAG
>JAHJRU010000033.1 GCA_018830745.1 Chloroflexota bacterium | reverse complement strand
GGAGTTTCTACCGGGATGTATCATCCGGGCAAGACACCACTTCATACAGTGTTTGAGCTTCCCTTTTTAACCCCTGAAGACAATATGGACATAGCGCGGCTCCAGATGATGATGGAGGAGCATCCGGCGATGATAAAGGAGTTCGATAAGTGGAACGCCGTCGTCATGCTGAGTCCCATGGCTGACCAGTATAATCTGATTATGAGCAACAAGCGTGTAGCTACTATAGATGATCTTGATGGCTTGCGCATCAGGCTGGCTCCAACAATGGCAGGCGTTTTAGAGAAATTCGGTGCTGTTGGCTCCATGCTAGCTTTGGGTGAGACCTATACCGCACTTGAGAGAGGTACTGTTGATGCAGTTGGCGCTGCAGCTTCATGGGCAGGCGGCTGGAATTTCCAGGAAGTTACCAAATATGCCACGACGGGAATGGCGATGGGGACAGCCTCGATGTTTGTCTTTGCCAGCAAAGATGCCTGGAATGCTTTGCCCGATGACCTCAAGGAACTGCACAAGTGGTGGCAGGCGAAGTCCGGAGAGGAGTGGGCCATACAGCGTGAACTGGATTCGGCGAAATATTTACCGGCCTTCGCGGAGCGGATGGAATTCATCAAATTCCCACCTGAAGACCGGGCGAAACTGGTGGCTGAAGCTCAACCCATCTGGAAGGACTGGGTAAAGAGGATGGAAGACCAGGGATTACCGGGTCAGGAGGTCCTGGACTACCTCATAGCCAAGAATAAAGAGATACAAGATGCCAAGGAGAAAAAGTAAAGGCATCAAGGATTAAGGTGGCAACTTAATCAATACTCCTCTAATAACCGTTGAGATGATTAATTATAGCCTTTGCCAGGAGGTATTAATGGAGATGCGCCCGGATAATGTGACAACTGAAATGCCAGCGGCATCCGGGCGCTTCTCCATTCTTCATTACCTGGATAACGGAGTCTCGGCGATAGAGAGGGCACTGAACTACATCGCCGTCGGGCTTATTATCGTGTTCATGTTCTTTTCCACCGCCGCGGTATCAAGCCGATACCTCTTCAATAAACCCTTGTCGGGCTATATCGATATTGCCGAGATAACAATGGTGATAGTGGTCTTTTTCGGCCTGGCATACACTCAATGGGCCGGAGCCCATGTAAGGGTGGAGCTATTCATCACCCGCTATATAAAAGGACGACTTCACTATCTGACCGAAGCTTTTACCACGTTCCTGTCGCTTATTTTCTTCGCCTTCATTACTGTTTATGGCTTTAAAGGCACTTTGGAGGCCCGGGCAATCAACGACATAACCCTTTCTATCTACTGGCCCATATGGCCGATTAAACTCTGCCTGGCAATAGGCAGCCTGGTACTCTGTTTTCGTTTTATAGTCCAGGTATTCCAACACGTATCCAGGGCTATAACTGGTACTGTTGCTAATGAAAACGATTGAAATAAGGATGCCAATGTGGACCCATTTGTATTAGGAGCTGTAGGGCTCGGGGTTGTATTCATCCTGCTATTTCTGGGTATGCCAATAGCATTTGCCACTGGTCTGGTGGGATTTGCCGGTCTACTGTTGTTAAAAGGTGTCGGGGCGGCCGGAGACACCGTGGCTTTTCTGTCATACCGCATCACAGCTAACTACGCGCTCACTGTTATCCCGCTGTTCATCATCATGGGCTATTTCGCCTTCTTTGCCGGGTTGACCCGTGACCTCTATGATACCGCCCGCAAGTGGCTGGGCCACCTTCCCGGAGGTCTGGCTATAGCCACGGTTTTCGGCTGTGCCGGCTTCGCTGCCTGCTCCGGCTCCAGCGCGGCGGCGGCGGCGGTGATGGGCAAGGCAACCATCCCCGAGATGCGCAAGTCCGGCTATGACCCCAAGCTGGCGGCCGGGGTAGTAGCTGCCAGCGGAACGCTGGCTTCCCTCATCCCCCCGAGCAATATGATTGTTATATACGGCATTATTACCGAGCAATCCATAGGGACCCTCCTGATAGCGGGCTTTATCCCCGGCATTGTCTCCGCAATTATCTATGCCCTGATGCTTTACCTGAAGGTTCGTCTAAATCCCAAATCTGGCCCGGTAACGGCATCGGTCCCCTGGAGGGACAGGCTCATTGGACTCAAAGGTGTCTGGGGAATGGTCGTCCTGATGGTTATAGTACTCGGTGGTCTCTATACCGGGGTCTTTACGCCGAGCGAAGCCGGCGGTGTAGCCGCTTTCGGAGCCTTTGTAATGGCTGTGGCAATGCGCAGGCTGACCTGGGCAAACCTCAAGGAGTCCCTTCTTGAGACGGGCAAGACAACGGCCATGATATTTGCCGTACTTATCGGTGTGCTGGTTTTACTCCGCTTCTTCACTCTCAGCGGGTTTACTGAAGCTATTGTTAACTACGCACTGGGGCTGCAAGTACCGCCATTGCTGGTTCTAATAGGAATTATCGCCGTCTACGCCATCCTGGGCACGTTCATGACGGCACTGGGCACAATGATGATAACTCTGCCCCTGGTGCTGCCGGTGATAATCGGCCTCGGTTATAACCCTATCTGGTTTGGTATCATCGTGATAAAGATGGTGGAGATTGCCCTGATAACTCCTCCGGTAGGAGTAAATGTATATGTGGTTAAGGGAGTAGCCCCTGATATACCACTGGAAGACATCTTTAAAGGCACTTTTCCGTTTTTAGCTATGGATTTCTTAACCGTAGCGCTATTCATCGCTGTCCCGCAGATAATCATGTGGTTGCCCAATATGATGATGGCCAACTAGACTTAGATAAGTATAAATATTACACAATAAATGTTGCGTTCGGGCATAAATTAAATAATATAAAACGGGGTGGACCAATGCAAGGTTACTGTGTTAAATGCCGTGCCAGAGGGAAATGAATGATGCCAAGGCTATCACTATGAAGAACGGCAAGCCCGCAACCCAGGGTGTCTGTCCTGTATGTGGCACTAAGATGTTCCGGATAGGGAAGGGGAAATAGCTTCCCATCCTAGTAATCTCGATGCCAGGCACCCTTATCCCGCCGGGTGCCAGTGCCCAGGCCCATACATCATCTACCTTCATCTTATGGTCTCGGCCAGCTTAGCCCCCATTATCGTATTTTGTCGGTTCAGACCCAGCGCTTGAATAATCAGGGTGTTAAAACGAGTCAGGGTGTTAAAACGAGTCAGGGTGTCAAAGCGAATCAGGGTGTGAAAATACTGTTTTCGCCTCCTTTCGTGCCTGAATTGACACCCCATGACTTTTAATCAGGGTCGCAGGTTCGAGACCTGCACGGCCTACACTCGCCCCCATTACCTTTTTCTAACGGATTTCTAACGAAACTTTTTTCGCCCTCATTATGAAATTCTTTCTCTAACATCAAGTCCATCGTATCGGCTGCGGCTCTTAATTCGCCCTCCCAATGATTGTAGATAGTAAGAGTCACCACTTCACTGGCGTGTCCAAGGACCCTGCTGATTACCTCAATCGGTTGCCCGGCCTTCCGCTGCAACGTAGCATAGGTATGCCGCAAATCATGTAAGCGGATACGCTTTAGTCCAGCCCTCTGAACTATATGTCTGAAGATTTTGGATACATACCTCGGATCAGATAGGGTTCCATCTCCAACAGCGAAAACAAAATCATCCCCAGATAACTCCCTGCCGTACCATTCGGCATTGGCTTCCTGTTTTTCGCGCAAATGCCGTAGAAGCATCGCCAACGAGAGCGGCAAGGCCACAACACGGCGTGATCGCTTTGTCTTTGGTTCCTCAAATCGCCATTCTTTCCCAAGCTTGTACGCGCTCCGCCGAATATAGAGACTTGGCGCAGCTTTATTCAGATCCAAGTCGCTCCATTTTATACCGAGTGCCTCACCACGGCGGACCCCGGTTAATGCCATTGTAGCTAACAACTCATAATAATCTGAACTAGCGGCGGCTGTCAGGAATTGGTCCAGTTCCGGCATATCCCAGACTTCGGTCTCAGCTTTCTTAGCCATCGGCGGGTCAGCAAGATCGGCGATATTTCTTGCTAGCTTCCCTTTTCGAACAGCATCATCCAATACACGATGCATTATTCTATATAAGTATCGGGTAGTTGTCACTGATTTTCCTGCTTTAACCATATTGGCCATAATGAGATTTAGGTCGTCTGGTGTAAGCGCAATAGCCGGCTTGGCCAAATCTTCTTGACGCAATTAAATGGTGTGTGGAAAAAGCTCAGAGTGTACCCTTTTCTCGCCTACCAGGTGAGACTCTTGTTTGGAAGATTGCAGCAATTATTCAATTCGCCTGCACGGGTAGCTCCCCCCGATATTATCATGAATTCAGATCCGAAGACCTGCCAGTCATATTCGAACAGATGGTCCTTCAGTTACAGGATTTCCCCAAATCACCTATACCCTACCGACCTCAACAAGCAGAACCAAATCTCATTTCTGAGGCTGCAGTAAGGCTTATCATCGGCTTATCCGGAGCCGGTAAGACTTCATGGTCTTCGCAGCTTGCAATGCACAATAGCGATACAATGGCATACTTTGATACCAGTGACACTCCTGACCAGAATTTGGCTATGTCACTGACGAGAGAACTTGCTGCACGTTTTATTGGAAAATTGAGGGACGGAATT
>JAHJRU010000007.1 GCA_018830745.1 Chloroflexota bacterium | reverse complement strand
TGCATGGCTCGCTCTGTTCCCACCAGCACAAAGGAGAAACGCCCCATATCACCCGGTATGAATACCGGCTGGCCGATGCGAGCGTATCTGGCGGGAACCTCCGGATGCCCGGCCGGAAAGGCTCTGGTTGCCCCCTTGCGGTGGACACAGAGTCTGACCTTCTCATCATCTACTTCGTGCTCTTCAATTTTGGCTATGTTGTGAGCTACGTCATAAACAAGCTCCAGCCCGGCGTCAACCTCACTCCTGGCCATTACTTTGCAGAAAGCCTCCCTTACCCAGTGGGCGATGCACTGACGGTTAGCCCAGGCGTAATTGGCGGCGCACCGCATGGCTGACAGATAGTCCTGTCCTTCCGCGGAACTGATGGGCGCACAGGCAAGTTGTCGGTCGGGCACCTCAATACCATACTTTTTCATAGCGGCAACCATTGTCCCGATATAGTCACCGGCAGTCTGATGCCCCAGGCCACGCGACCCGCAATGAACCATCAAAACCACCTGCCCTAGCCGGTCGATTCCCATACCACTCGCCACCGCCGCATCATGTATCTGGTCGACCACAGCCACCTCGAGGAAGTGGTTCCCCGAACCCAGTGTGCCCAACTGAGGCGCACCGCGCTCTTTAGCCCGGCCACTAACCTGCGCCGGGTCGGCGCCAGCCATCTCACCCATCTCCTCAGTAGTCTCCAGGTCCTCAGGGCGACCGTACCCCTTCTCCACCGCCCAGCGCGACCCCTTGACCAGAACTTCATCTATTTCGCCACGCCGGAGCCTTATCTTGCCCTCCGAGCCAAGCCCCGACGGCACATTCCTGTACAGGGCATCCACCAATTCCTTTATCCTGGGCCTGACCTCTTCCTCCATTAAATTGGTGCGCAGCAGGCGGACGCCGCAGTTGATGTCGAAGCCCACGCCTCCGGGCGACACCACTCCGTCGCTCAGCCTCATGGCAGCCACGCCACCAATGGGAAATCCATAGCCCCAGTGAATATCGGGCATAGCCAGAGAATGCCTCACTATCCCCGGCAGGAATGCCACGTTGGCTACCTGTTCCAGCGCCTGTTCCTCCTGTAGCTTGCCCAGCATCTTCTCACTGGCAAACACCAAGCCATCCACCCGCATTCCCTTCTTATACGTTTGCGGGATGCGCCAGCGGTAATCGTCTATTTTCTCCAGCGGCCCGGTCAACTTTGGCATCAATGTATCTCCTATACGTCGAAGATGACCTGAACGCGGTTATTCTTCCGGTCTACTTCAAGCATATGATAGGTAGCTGATTTCACTCCCGTCTTCAACTGGTGCCGGGAAGCATCATAGTGCTCGCCCCGGCAATTGGCTTTAAGGCTGTCCTCGGTAAGTTCGAATATGTCAAACCTTTTCAACAGCAGGTGCTCCACCTCGAAGATATATATCAGCTCATTCAACCAGTTAAACAAAAGTTCTTCAACGTCACCAGCCGTAACCGTCACTTCCCGTGAATCGACTTCCTTCACAGATTCAAGCTCGGCGATGACAGCGAAGAGGCCATACGCCGCATTGGCAAATGCCCCAGCCAGGTTACTACCATAAGCAACTAATCCGGTGTCAGCCGTATGTTCTATCAGATGGAAGCGCTTCATCACACTAACCCGGAACTATTCTACATCAATCCTGGGCCGCTATCCAGTAGTGCTTTTTATCACTTTCCAGCCTTCAATACTTGGCTACTTGATTAGTCTGCTGTTACAATATGGGTATTACTATGTTGAAGCACACTTTTCTGCACATACCAGGCATTGGACCAGCTACTGAGCGAGAATTATGGTCTCAAGGTTTTGCTTGCTGGGAAGACTACCTCAGCAAGGGAGAGCAATGTACCCTGTCACCTGCGCTACGATACAGGCTCACGGAACATCTGGAGGAATCCGTCCAGGCACTTTCCGCCAGTCATGCCCGTCACTTCGAGTTGCGGCTGCCGGCCGGGGAAATGTGGCGCCTGTACCGTGAGTTCGGACAACGGGTTGCCTTTCTGGATATTGAGACCACCGGCCTTTATCCCGGAGTTGATGCCATAACCGTTATCGGGCTCTTTGACGGCCAGAGTACCAAGGCGTTCATTCGCGGGATTAACCTGGCGGAATTTAATAAGGAGATTAAGCAGTACTCGTTAATCGTCACCTTTAACGGGAAGCGATTTGACCTCCCATTCATCCGACGCGCCCTGGGCCCGCTCCCGGAATACCAGGCTCACATTGACCTGCTCTACCCGCTGAGGAAGCTCGGTTACCGCGGCGGGTTAAAATCCATTGAGGTTCAGCTCGGGCTGGAACGAGAGGGGGCTTTGAAAGAGGCTGACGGTTTTCTGGCTGTTCTGTTGTGGGCTGAATACCAGCGAGGAAATAAAGCCGCCCTTGATACCCTGGTGCGATATAACCTGGAGGACGTGGTGAATCTGCAGTACCTGGCTGATGTGGCTTACAATGAAGCCCTGACCAGACTTCCCATCAATATAGACCCGCTACCCCTTCACCCTAAATATAAAGTAGATACGCCATTTGACCCCGAGCTGATTCATTATTTGAGACGTATAACCGCAGCTATCCTATGACAGCTGCTGGCCTACCTTCAGTGAAACCTCCATTTTGACCGCGTGTCGGAACAAAGTGAAAGAAGCCAGGTCATCCGGGTTCTTGTGCTCTCCCAGGTAAGATGTAAGGTCGCCGACGTTATTAACCGG
>JAHJRU010000273.1 GCA_018830745.1 Chloroflexota bacterium | reverse complement strand
CTAATCCATTTGGCAGATACGCCAAAGTAGTTTCTGTGGGAAAATCTCTGGCTATAGCTGAAACTGACCGCCAAATCCTTAGCATCAAAATCCTCTGTCTTATTTGGTGGATTACTATCATCATAACCTGAAATCTTTGGTGTCTGAAGATATAAAGCAGATACACCCAGGGCATTATCCCTTGAAATAGGTGCTGCATAACCTATAAACCCATATCTTGTCTCCTCAATCCATAAGCCTCCGCAGGTTATAGCCTCAGGTGTTTTTAGCTGAGAAAGACCGGCCGGGTTATAGTGGCCAGCAGAGGCATCATCTGCCAGACTAACATAAGCCCCAGCCATAGCCTCTACCCTTGGACCTTCTCCCATCTTCAGGAACTGAAGCGGAGATGTGGCGATGTATTGGACTTCCGCAAATACTGAGAAAGGCAATAGACTGTCTTTACTTTATTTTATAATTCCGATTTTGCCACCAACCCTTTCTCCTTTCTCATTAGTTGCTACCCAGAGATAGACACCACTCGCTACAATATTTCCACTCTTATTCCTAATATTCCAACGCCAATTTCCTCCAGTTATTTCCTTCTCTGCTATCAACTCACCGATTATGTTATATACCTTAATCACCACCTTCTCATCTGGAATATCTTCAAATACAATCTCTCCTCCTTGCCTAAGTGGATTTGGTACTGCCCGAATATTCTTGCCAGAGTTGGGGGTTGATGGACCCATGAGCGTATATACCGAAAAGGACGAAATAGAAGCTGAGACCTGTTTTAAGGAAAGATTTACCTTAGAAGAAATCTTCTGCCAATAAGCCTCTTGGCCTGTTTTGGAAAGTTTGTATATGGCCACATCAGACTCTTTTATAGAGACTCCATCAACCATTCCGTCATAATTAGAGTCAGAATAGGAGATAGTAATGGTAGAAGGTGCGGTGAAGTTATTGGTAAGAAGCGTGTCATTCTCGTTTAAGCCACAGATTTTGATAATAGAGCCTGGTATCTGCTTATAAGTTGGGTCAGTCTTTGAGTTAGCTATATCTATCTCGGGACTACTTGGATCTGGGTCAAAAGTGATGTAATAAGCTTCTCCTATGGCAAAAGAAGCGAGCTCTATCTTTGTCTTTCCATCAACAGATGCTACCTCTGTCTTTTTTGCAGGGTCTGCCAGGATTTTGAACCCATTACTCAAGATAAAGCTTTTTGCCTCTGTATTGCTTACAATCACATCCCATCTACCAGGTTGGGCTTTTTCCAGATTGAGATTGCAGGTGATGGAGTAAGGGTCCTCTATAGTTAAGTCTGTAGCTTGTAAATCTAGTTGGCCAACCTTTCTCAGCCTAACCTCAGCCCTTGACACAAAATTTGCACCTTTTAAGGCAATCCTTATCAAACCTGCATTTAATCCTATATTAGGAGTAATAGTAGCCAGAGCAGGTATGGGAATATTTACTGGTTTGCCATCACTAACTGCTGACCAGCTTCCGTACAACCCTGCCCCATTCCTTGCCCTCACTCTGGCATAATATGTCTTGCCATCTTCACACTCAAAAATGGCCTTACTCAGAACATCTCCTACATCTCCACTAAACCGATTAATTCCCCCGGGTGTTGTTCCTACATCCAGCCAATATCCTGCTATTCCACTCTCTGGGTCGTTTAGACCTCCTTTTGTCCAGTTGAAAGATATGGTAGTAGAGGTAGAATAGTCTTCTGAATCAATAGGAATGGAGGGAACTCCGAAAGGAGAGGTTGCATCTATGGTTATTCCATCACTAACTGCTGACCAGCTTCCGTACAACCCTGCCCCATTCCTTGCCCTCACTCTGGCATAATATGTCTTGCCATTTCCACAGTCAAAAATGGTCTTACTCAGAACATCTCCTACATCTCCACTAAACCGATTACTTCCCCCGGGTGTTGTTCCTACATCCAGCCAATATCCTGCTATTCCACTCTCTGGGTCGTTTAGACCCCCTTCTGTCCAGAAAAATGTGATTGCTTGACCCCCATAATCTCCTCTATCTATTGGTGTGGTTACCGAACCAAAAGGAGGAGTGTTATCTTTCTTGCCATAAGAGAAGATGGCTTGCAACAGATATGAGTTTGAAGGGCTATAATACTTCTTCCAACCAGTCACCAGAATATAGTAAAGACCTGAGCTTGTGCCAAGATCATAGCATATAATCTCGTCTTCTGAGCCTGCATTGATAGACTTGTCTATAAGACCAAAAGAACTATTGTAAAGATATAGGTCATAATCGCTGGTTAAAGGGATGCTTGTTAAAGAGATAGATATAGTTCCAGTATCTGCCCAGAGTTTATAGTAATCCATATCGCCTGGGGCAAAGATATAAGATTCATAGAGATTTTTAGAGGTAAGTTCATAGGCTTGTGAGAAGAAATCGTTTGGCTCATAGGTATCAGAGGATTCTGCCAAAGAAATCCCATGGTGACCAAAGGCAGTCTCAATCTCTGTATGGTGAGGGGTTCCATTAGAAAGGTCTCCATCATCATCGTCTGCCAAAAGGATGGCCAAAAGCCCTTCTCTGAAGCTTTGAGGTTGAAAGAATAGAGATTCAAATATTAGTCTATCTGCCTCATTGGCCAAGCTCTGGCGGAGTTCCCAAAGGGCACCTGCATAGATTCTGCCATCAGCGTGGACCTCACCCTGCCAATCCTCTGGATACTTAAAGGTATTAACCAAATTCCTCTGGTCTTCTTTAGGCATTACCCATTCGCCTATATTAGGGTCATTGCATATTGCCGCAGTAAAATAATCAGCCAGAGCCTCATCCATTGCCCCAGCCTGACCATAGGGTAGCAGATTATAAATATGACTTGTTACTGCGTGGGTATACTCATGACAGATTACATCTCGGGATTGGGCAAAGTCTTCACATATATCCCCATCTCCAAAGCAGATAACATTCTCATCAGGCCAATAGAAAGCATTATCATACTCTGTCCCATAATGGACAATAGCCTTTATTTGAGACGCCAAACTATAATTATGGGTATTCTTGTAGTAGTTATTGGTAAGATTGAGATGATAGAAGACATTTACTTCATCTATGTGGGTATCATAAGGAGAATAACTCCATGTCCAGGATGTGGTATCTGTGTCAGAAAGAGAGCTTAATCTATCTATATCAAAACCCCAGCGGACGCCACTTTCGTCAGTCTGAAGGCAAATTTTGACTACATCCCCTCTTATCTCTTTACTCCAGAAATCAGTTTTTACACCTGTATATCTTTCTATTAGGGTTCCAGAACCATCATAGAGATAGAGATAGTCAAAATTCTGCTCAAGCTCAAGCTTTGTAAAATGCACTTTCATCCTTTTTGCCCCTGGTGAGGTGATTGTCCAGCTGCCTATATAGTCATTAGGATAAGGATGAGGAGAAGAGAGGTTATGGTTAAACTCTTTCCACTCACCATATAAGGCATCAAGGCTATCCTCGTTATCAACATCAACATAACAACCCTTTAATTCAGATGAAATAGAACCAGTCCCTTCAATCTTGTAATAACCTTCATCGTCTGTAATTGTATTTCCTGTGCCAACATTCACCCTCTGATGACTAAAAGGAAGGAGAGATAAAAGGTCTGCTCCAACAGAAGGAAAGATCATACCCATCACCCTTCCTGATGTTTGAAACCTCAGATTGTTGTATCTTTCAATAATTTTTCCTTTATCTGCTGTTATATAGTAAACCCAATCTCCTAATGGGTCCTGGCAGAAGAATCTTACTTTCCAACACAGTATTCCTCTATTCTTTGGAAGAATAACCAACTCAACCCTTTCCTTGACATCCGATTTTAAGATAAGGTCATCTTTGGCTATCTCAATAGCCCTGCTTTCTGCGATAATAGGTGCAATCTTTGTCTCAATCTCTGGATAGTAGTTGGAAGCAACTGAGACTATTCTACCGTCATTGGTTAAAGATAAGATGAGATTTGCTCCTTCTACAGTCAGGCCTTGATAGACCTGCTGATAGGTAAGATGGTTAAACCTTTGGCGTCTTTCTACATTGAATAACTTGATATTCTTGGTCTCTATCTGAAGTAGTTGTTGATTTTCAGAGAGGAACTTCTTTCCAATCTCCAAAGGTGCTTCTTTGCTTGCTTTCGTATGAAACCCCCAGATTCTTTTTGGAATACCAGTAGCTGGGTTAAACTGAACCTTCCATTTATTACTTTTGTTAAATCCTCTCCAGAGAGAAAGCATCTCTTTTGAGGGTTCTATAGCCCTTATTTTAGTTTCTCTTTTCTCTCCTTCTTCTGTTGGCCTAAAGGCAAAGGCAGAAGAAACAAAGAATACTATCAATAGAAAAAGCCTGTTCATTTTTTAGAAGATTAGGTCTATCCCTATAGCTCCATAGCCTCCCTGGTCAAACCTTTTACCCATCAGATAACCCTTCTCTTTGAAACCTGTTTTTGCAGAAAAACCAATCCAATCTGCAATATCTTTGGTAAAACCAATCTCTAAATTGTAGCCATCTCTCGGTTGATGCCACCAGTCTATATTGCCTTCCATCAAAAGACCATCTTTGATTGGCATCTCATCTATTCCTATACCTCCTCCATAGAAATTATCTTCTCCATACCTTAAATAAACCTGGCATTTTCGTGTATATAGGTCAAGATACGCCTCAGAACCAATGGGTGTAAGGTTAAACCTTGTTGATGGGATAAACTTAAGAGAGATTGGACTTATCTCTTCTCCAAAAAGCCAATATTTTCCTATTACTTTGATACTTAAGGCAAGGAAGGGGTCTAATATATTCCAAAGGGATTGCCTCCTCAATTTGGCATAACCCTCTATTATAGACTGGTTGGGTATTTCAGGGTAGTTTCCGGTTTTGGAAACCTCCCTCTCGATAAGATAATTGGCAATATCTCCCCCTGCTTCTGTCTCCTTCTTAAAACCTTCAGGACAAGAGTTAGGGTCAGGGGTGCAGTAGATATAACTATTTATATGGAGTTTATTGATACAGAAGAGCAAGTATTCTCCATAATGAGCATCCCCTCTATAGATTCTATTGGCTAATATGTGTGCCAATACATTATTGGACTCTATTCCTCCCACAGTCAAAAACAACCTCTGCTCAATCTCCTCTGGATAGCCTTTCTCATAATTAGTATAAGCCCTCTTGTTTCCAAAAGGCCAGCATTCCCAAGGAGAATATATGCGATAGCTTGCCGTAACACCGAGCTCTCTGCCCCTTCCCCCATGTCCAAAGTATTCGTGTTGAAGGGTTGTTATCCAGATAGCCATAGGAATATCCAAAAGAAGACCCTTTCCTATCCTAAGAAACCCTTGTTCTTTTAAGATTGATATACTATCAAAGCCTCTATTTCCGAGGCTATGGGCTGTTATCAAATCTTGCGAACCCTCCTCCATACCTAATTTAGAAGGAAAGAGCAGGGAGTATCTTTCACAGTCCCCAAGAAAGGGGATAAGCAGAGCCAAGAAGAAAACCCATTTAATCATTCTTCAGTCCTCCGGGAAAAGAGTATTACTCCACACATACCAATAAATATGGCTATTACCTGAGAGGTAGTAAGGTTAAAAAGAAGATAGGGGCTGTCTGCCCTTCCGAACTCTATTATAAAACGAAAGACAGAGTGAAGGATTAGGTATAAAAAGAATGTTTTTCCTTGAGTAGTCGGTTTGATTCTTTGAAGAATTAGGAAGAGTAAAAAGTAGCTCAGGCTAAAATAAACTTGAACAGGATGAAGCAAAGAAGACCTGAAATGCTGATAAGGAAGGCTTAGGGGAGGAAAATGTACCCCCCAAGGTAAAGTTGTGGGTTTTCCATAACAGCAACCACTCAAGATACAGCCTATCCTTCCCATTGCTTCTCCTAAGCTTAAGGAAGGTGCAAAAATATCTCCCATCAGAAGAAAGGATATATTGCGTCTATATAACCAGAGAAGGCTTACCAATATAGACAAGAAGAGACCACCATAGAAAGTAAAGCCAGACCTTGAAAAGAAGTATTTAATAGGATGGGCAAGATACCAATCCAAGTTGAAAAAGAGATAGAAGAGCTTTGCACCAACAAAGCTTGAGATGAAGATATATATTCCTAAGAGCACTACTAACCTTGCCTGTATCTTTAATGCCGATGCCCTTCTTACTGCCAATAATATTCCTATTAGAAAGGCAGAGAGGAGTATTGTCTCTCTGGAATAAATAGAAATTGAGCCTATTTTGAAGAGTATTGGATGCATCTGTTTATATAAAAAAGAGGTAACACTTTAGCCAAGTGAAGTAAAGACTAACCATAGAGAAGAAGAAACACGAAAGCCCGAAAGGATGAAAGCCCGAAAAGGAAAAAAGCGAATTGAATTATAAAGTTAAGAATATCATTCTTTAGTTTTTCGTGTTTTCGCTCTTTCGGGGTTTCGTGATTATATTTTATTTTTCCAAAGTCTCCAAAAGCTAATTTTACTTCAGATGGGTAAATAGTTGAGGCATGTGCATAAATAATTTAAGTAAATTCAATAAAATGCCGATATATTAGTGAACACTAACTCAATATGGAGGTGAATCACTAATGGTATCAAAAACAAGTTCACTCATTAAATTTCTAAGGTTACT